>CAZPLV010000097.1:0-6881 GCA_964587295.1 uncultured bacterium | reverse complement strand
ACTGCATCTGGCTTGAACCGAGGTACATGAACATGATCCTGGGTACGTAATCCAGAGCGGCTCCTGCTGCGGCTGCCTGGTCGATCTTGGCCTGAAGTTCGACTGCCAGTTCTTCACCTCGCTCTTCCTTACCCACAATGGCAGCTACCTGGCGGAGATTCTCGAACGGTGTCTCAAGTGACAGGGCGCTTGACGTCATGATGACCTCAACGCCCGCATCGGCCACCTGTTCGAGTACTGCCACGGGCTGGGCCAGATCGTTGGCGATGATGATGGTTGGCTCGAATGACAGCAGCACTTCCGCGGAAAGCTGCCCTGCGTAGCCGATGTTGGCCATGTCGTTTGCTTCTTGCGGGTAGTTTGAGGTGGCATCGACTGCCACCAGCTGGTCCTCGGCACCAAGTGCGTAAATGAATTCTGTGATGTCGCCGTTGAGGGCAATAATGCGGTTCTGGGCGAAGGCCTGGCCTCCGGACACCAGCAGTGCAAGCAGTGCGGCTGTTAGCAGTTTCTTGATGATGATCACTCCCTGAGTTCGCGGCACGACCGCAAGACGGATTGACCGGTGAGCCGGTCGACAGTGGCATTATCGTGGTGGTGGGAACCGGCAACTGTCACCAATCTGTCCCGGCCGCGTATAGCGGTAGACTGGCAGGACAATGTCACTTGACGAAGATATCCGCGTGTACCTGGAAAGTGTCGCAGACGTGCCCCGCGCTTCCGAGCTGGATCGTCCTGTGAGTGAATTGCGGGCAGCGGTTGAGGCCATGTGGACTGACCGTCCTCCGACAGAGTTCCCGCTGCGCACCCGTGACCTGACCATCGCTGGCCGTGACGGACCAATTGCCGCCCGGCATTATGAGCCTGCTGCTGACGCTTCAGGCGCACTGCTGCTGTTTTTCCATGGTGGCGGCTTCGTGTTCGGCAACCTCGACAGTCATGACGAAATCTGCCGGCGGCTGAGCTCTGAAGGGGCGTTGCAGGTCGTTTCGGTCGACTACCGGCTGGCGCCGGAGAATCCCTTTCCTGCAGCCATTCATGATGTGCTGGACAGCCTCGAGTGGGCGGTGGCGCAGCAGCCATCGCTGGAGTACGGTCCCGGGCAACTGTTTGTTGCAGGTGACAGTGCCGGCGCGAACCTGGCTGCGGTTGCCGCACATCATGCGCTGGACAACGGCATACCGCTGGCTGGCCAGGCGCTGATTTATCCCGTGACTGACTTCCGGCAGGAAGTGCCATATGAAAGCCGGCACACGCGTGCGAACGGTTACGGCCTGACGCAGACCGACATGCTCTGGTACGGCGATCATTACCTGGGTGATGCAGGGCTTGCTGATGACCCTCGTGTGTCTCCGATGGTGCGGCCGGACCTGAGTGGCCTGGCTCCTGCCTTCATAATGACGGCAGGTTATGACCCGCTGGCGAGCGAGGGTGAGGCGTATGCAGAACGGCTGTCGGCAGCCGGCGTACCGGTGGAGTATCTGCACTTGCCGGGCGCCAACCACGGCGTATTCACGGAGTTCCGGATGTTCCGTTCAGGCGAGGCGACATGGCAGTCGCTGCTGCGTTGGCTGGACTTCAGGATTTCGGGGCGCCAGGCGGACAATTGATCGACACGGTGCTGGTAGCGTGAGCCCGTGGACGCACTGAACAGTTTCTGGGAGCTTGTTGGTCAGGTTCTTCGCCTGGACATTCCGGCGGTGGCGCGTTACATCGGGGAGCCCGGTAGTGGCCAGGTGGCCGTTGCCATGGTACTGATTGCCGGGCTGTCCGAGGCGGTGGGCAACAGTGTGGTCCTGTTCATCAACCGGGTCCGGCCAGTACGGTTCCTGCTCACGCTGGTTGTAGTCAGTATTGTTTTTGCGTTTACATACCTGTTCTGGACCCTCACTGTTCACCTGATTGCCCGTTTTGCCTTCTCGGTGTCTGTCAGTTACAGCGTGGTTGCTGAGCTGGTGGCATTCGGCTTTGCCCCGCGCGTGTTCGGCTTCTTCGAGTTCATGCCGGTGTTGGGCCGGCCGGTGGCCTCACTACTCAGGATCTGGAGTCTGCTCGCCGTTCTGCTGCTGGTGGCCAACGTGCTGGATCTGTCGCCATGGCAGGCGCTCGCCACTGCTGCGCTTGGTGCAGTGGCGCTGCTCACACTGCAGCAGACGATTGGCCGGCCGCTGCTGAACATGGGCCACTGGCTGCAACGCCGGGCAGCCGGGGTGCATCTGGTGCTTGACCGCAAGGAACTTCGTGAACTGGTCCGCACGCCACGCAGGGGGCGCGAGCGTTGATCGGCCTGCTGATCACCGTTGCTTTCGTGGCTCTTCTCATTGCCATGTTTACGGCACCACTGGAGACACTGGGCTGGTGGGCAGGCTGGTACGGCGATGACGGCGAGACCATGCCGAAGGACGATCCAACCGCCCCGTATCGGGTTTTCGGGCCGCGCGGCGCTGCACATGAACCACATTTCATCGTGTTTCTGGACGGCATCGCCAAGGTAGGTGACGTGAACTATGACGATGTCCAGGCGACTCTCGATGAACTGGCCCTGAGGATTCCCAACGCAACGGTGCTGGGTGACATCATGCCGTACTCGGTGCTGAATCAGGGTCTGCTCAAGGACCGTCCCCTGGCACGCTTCTGGAGGCTTGCCTACCGCCTGAAAACCGAAGGGCGAGCGCCGCTGATCAACTTCATGATCAACATCCGTAATCTTATGCAGGTGCTTGTTGCAGCAGACGGGCGCTACGGCCCGCTGTACGGCCAGGGTGAGGCAAGGGCCGTGCTCAATTCTCTGCACAGGCATGGTTACGAGCCGGATGATTCAACGCCGGTGACGCTGATCGGCTACAGCGGTGGTGCCCAGATCGCGCTTACGGCTGCACCATTCCTGCGATCTGAAATCCAGGGCCCGATAAATCTGATTTCGTTGGCCGGCGTGATGGCGAACACTCCTGGCCTTGCCACCATCGATCATCTTTACGACCTGCAAAGCAGCAGTGATCGGGTGCCTGAGATTGCCAAGGTGATCATTCCCGGGCGCTGGAGGCTGTTCCCGGGCTCGT
This sequence comes from uncultured bacterium, assembly GCA_964587295.1. GTDB lineage: Bacteria > Deinococcota > Deinococci > Deinococcales > Trueperaceae > CALDPK01. Next base: position 3,822 of record CAZPLV010000097.1, on the reverse strand, counting down.
ACTGGAACCGACTGGTGTCATCAGGCAGATACACGCACATCAGTTTGCCCGCCTTCAACCACAGTGGTGAAGGCAGTTATCTGGACGCCACGGTCATGGATGACGTGGTGCCGCGCAGAGTAACGGTGGATGTGATGGTTGAATTACTGGATCAGATTCAATCGCGGGTGAAGCTCAAGGCTGATAAACAACAGCAGCAAAATGTCCGACTGCAGGCTGCAGACTGACGGACCGCTCAGCGGTCGGTGCGGGCAGGGGCATGCCCAGGCCGAAGCCCTGGAAACGGTCAAACCCGTAGCGTGCCAGCACTTCGAGCTGACTCTGATGTTCGACTCCCTCAACTGCAACGCTCAGTTTCAGGTGCCGCAGTGACCGGACAGAGTCCAGCAGCTGGGCATCCGGATTCGGACTCAGCAGCTCGGACAGCAGTCGCCGGTCGAGCTTGACTCCTTCTACGGGCAGTCTGGGCAGGAGTCGGCTTTCAAAGTCTTCGGGCAGGAGGTCATCCAGAATCAGGTCAAGACCAAGCGCTGCAGTCTCACCGAGCCAGAGGCTGTACGTCTCACGGTCCGGAAGGTGCTGTTCTGTGACTTCAATTATGAGCCGCTCCCGAATTCGCTCCGGCAGGCTGCTCAGGTGATCGAATGTGTCCTGCCGGCAGATCTGTGCGGGACTCAGGTTGATGCTTACTCTCGGCATCAGGTCGTTCTGGTGTATCTGTGCCGCCGCTGAATCAATCGTCAGTGCAGTGAAAGCGGCAAGTGTATCGTCTGGTCCTTCCAGCAGCTCAGCCAGGAAGTGAACCGGCGCAAGAATCAACCCCTCGGGGTTGCGCCAGCGGACCAGCGCTTCGTAGATTATCGGTTTCAGTGCGAGGCCGAATATCGGCTGGTAATGAAACAGCAAATCACTTAAAGCTGGTGCCAGCGTTGGTCGCGACTCAACCAACGTCGGTGTCAGTCCACCAGTGGCCTGCACCAGCAAGCAGATCGGCGCTGCCGTTGTCGTTGACGAGTCCTGCACCAGCAAAGCCGATAGCAGCGGTGAGTACAAGGCCGATGAAAAATTTGCGCAGATTGGTCATTCTTAATCCTCCAGGGGCTGCATTCCGGCAAAGCCGGGCCTACTTGCTTCGAAGCATAGTCAAGCCTGCTTTAATTCTGATTTAACTTCATACCCGAATCGTTGCACCGGATTGGGACCACGGAGGAATATCTTGCACGTCAGGAGGTCAATGATGACCAGAGAAGAAGCAAGGCAACAGCTGGAAGGAACCTGGAACTTTGAAGTATTCGGCAGTCGCGTGTTGGTGCAGGATCAGGAACTTCTTGCTGAAATCAGCCGAATGGCCGCGGAGACTACTGACCAGAAGCGATCCAGGCAGCGCCGTCACCATTCCGAAGTTGCTGGCTACACCAGCCGTTGGTCAGCCCCGCAACCGGCTTCGGGCAAACAACTCTTCAACTGAGCTGAGCGGCAGGGCCCGTACCAGTGTTCCCTGCCGGCCAATCGTGTCAACTGCCATGCTGAGCGAATTGAGGATTGCTTCCTCAACCGCTTCGATAGCTGCCAGAAAGAGTGCAGACATCCCGTCATTAGTGATTTCCGTTAGCGGACCACGGGATTTTGAAGTCCGCCTTACCTCCTCCGCAACAGAAAACGCCAATGCGTAATCACCGGATCCGTTACTGAACGCAGCTCCGGTTCGCGCCAGCCCTGCATGAGCCCGGAACGCCAGGCGCCGCAGATTTCGGTCCGAAAGTGGCGCATCAGTAGCAATAATCATCATTATCGAGCCGTCCGTATCGAATTCCGGAAGGCCGTTGCCGGTAGCGAGCCCGACCGGCAGGCCAGCGAAGCTCAGCACTCCACCAAAATTACTCTGCACCAGAGCCCCGACCGTATAACCTTGCCGGCCGGGGACAAGCCTCGAGCTGGTTCCGATTCCGCCTTTGTAGCCGAACGCGACTGTGCCGGTACCGGCACCGACCGCACCTTCTGCCACCGGTCCTTCATCTGCCACGGCAAGGGCTTGTCGCACGTGCTCCTCACTGATATTTGCCTTGCGGATATCATTGAGGCGGCTGTCATTGCACTCTCCGACGAATGGATTCACCGTAGTCAGATCCGAGTTCCCTTCCTGGTCAAGAACCCAGCGGACGAGCCCTGCAGCGACTGGCGCCGCGGCAAGCGTGTTGGTAAGCATTACGGGTGTCTCGAGCTCACCCAGTTCGCTCACCTGAGTCGCACCAATCAATTTGCCAAAACCGTTGGCCATTGACAGTCCTGCGGGTACACGCTCGTGGTAGAGGTTGCCTGAGTGTGGAAGGACCGCGGTAACACCTGTACGCACATCGTCGCCTTTGCGCACCGTCACGTGACCGACCCTGACTCCGGGAACATCTGTGATGGAGTTGTACCGGCCGGGTGACAGGATTCCCAGCAGTCCCGGAACAAGCTGCCTAGCGCGACTACGTCCAGGAGCAGGTGACTGTTTGCGGTTCATAGGGGGCAGTGTACCGGCCATGAGCTCTCAGTCAGGCGAGGGTTTGAGATTCCTTCAAGTATTGTCAGTTATGGGCGACTGGACTGCGCGACTGGCTGCGCTCCTCACGGACACTGCATCACCGGTGATTGTGACTGATGGAGACGAATGGGGCCTTTCAGCTGTGCTGGACAGATTGCGTGAACGCGGCAGGTTTGGTTTGATACAGGGATCACCCAGGCTGACAAACGATGAAATTGCCCAAGGCAATGTGCTGGCAGCTGCACTGAATGAGGCAACAGGCACGCGACTTTTCAGCTCCGGACTAAAACCTGTGCTGCACCTGGAGCGCTTCCGCCGTTACTATCGGGAGTTGGCGCCCGCGACGCTTATGGTCACCGGCGCAGGATTCACTCCCGCCCTATCACAGCTTCGGAGCGTCGTACCGGTTCCCGGCCTCCACCTGATATGGGAATTCAGCAGAACTCATCTGCCAGCCGAGACAAACGCCATTCCGCTGGACAGTTTTAAACTCAGTCGCACGGAGGCCTTGTCCTTCGCGCCCGATGGTGTTCCGCTTCAGGTGGTGCTTTCCGAACTGGAGCGCGCCCAAGGATTTGCACCCGCGTTCATTAACAGACTGAACGCTCTCGCCGAGCAGCAAACAGGGCCCTATCAGGCTGCTGAAGGCAAACCGGCTGCCGAATACCACTCACCTGAACTTGTAGTAGCGGCACTTGTCCGGCAGAAGAGGTATGAGGATGCGCTTGAGCTTGCAGTTCAGGCCGCACCACGCCTTGTCGATCGCGTTGTTGATCGTGCAGGTCCTGATTTCCAGCGTAATGGCCGGCTGGAACGGCTGCACCTGTTGCTCTCATCGCTTGATGAACCATGGGGCGGACTTGAGTCCACTCTCGAGTGGCGATTGGTTGCTGCCGTCGAGGTGAACGACCATGCTGCGATGCTTCCCGAAATCGACGCGTTCCTCGCAGTAAATTCTGCTCCTAACCTGCGTGCCCGGCGTGCAGCACTGTTGTCGCCGGGGCGTCGGATGGCGATGGCTAACGAGGCAGTGGCACTGGCACGCACTCCCCTCACTGTTTGGCAGGCAGGCAGGAGCAGCCCTGATCCGGAATCTGCCATAACGTTATTGCAGGAGAGCATTCAACTGGCAGAAGAATCTGGATCCCCATATGAGATTGCCCGGAACGCCGGCTCACTCACACAGGCTTATCACCATGCAGGGCAACTCAGCCAGGCTATGCACTGGGGGTTATGGGCATTATCGGTACTGGATGAGGCCGGAATAAGTGACAGTACCCGGCGCGCCAGAATCG
>CAZPLV010000096.1:0-6923 GCA_964587295.1 uncultured bacterium | reverse complement strand
TCCGCCCTGTACTCGTCGCGCTGCAGCAGCACCTCAAGGCCGTTTACCGTTTTGGTGGTGAGCTCATGGTCCGTGATCAATGGCTCATCCGTTCCGGTCTCAATTCCTTCGAGAACCAGCCAGCCATCCTCATGGACGTACCAGCGCCGCACCTGCGGGAACGGCCCGAACTGTTCGACCAGCCGGCCCTGACTGTCGAACCGCTGCCGGAAAGTCCGGGCCATCTGCAGTTCAGGCGGACCGATTTCAATAACCAGTTCCTGAGCAGACTGCCACTCAAAGCGGGTGTAGCTGTGATACCGTTCGCCGGTCCAGGCGTTCTGCATGGTCTCAGAGCCCCTGTAACGACCGGTCAGGTCATAGCCGTAGTCAACGCGTTGCCAGACGAAGCCGCTGTCATCCGACAGCGACCGGCTCAGCAGCTGACCGGCCGTATCGAAGCGCAGTTCGGTGCTGTTAAGTTCCGGAGTACCGGGCTGCCATTCCCAGCCGAGTGGGGTGCGCGGACCGTCCTCGCCTGACTCCAGCCGGTAGCGGTTTGCCCTGAGCGAGGCAACCGGACCGCTCAGGCCGTATTCCTGCGCCTGGGCCGGTGGTTCCAGTGTGAAAGTGGTCAGCAGTCCCAGCGGCTCAGGCGGTTCGGTGGCCTGCGCAAACCAGTGCAGGGCCAGCGCCAGAACCAGCAGCCCCAGCCTGGGACGGCGGCCGGCAGGTTTGTTCATGTGGACAGCTTAGCCCGAGGCCTTGCGCAGCAGCTCCTCGACCCGCGCAACGTTGTCGTCAGTCAGTTCGGTAATCGCAAATGAGGTGGGCCACATTGTTCCATCATCCAGCCGGGCTGGATCCTCGAAGACAAGGGCCGAGTAACGGGTCTCCCATTTCGATGATGCCTGGAAGAAGAACACTGTCTTGCCGTCCTTGTTCGCGTATGCGGGCATGCCGTACATGGTCTTCGGTTGCAGGTCGGGGGCGATGGAAGTGACCATGGAGTGCAGCTTCTCGGCGATAATCCGGTCGCCTTCAGGCATCTCGGCAATCTTGTCGAACAGTTCCTTCTCCTGTCGCGCTTTGCCTTTCAGTTTGCCCTTGTCTGCCTCGAGCTCCAGTTCCCTGGCGCGCTCCTGCATGGCTTTCTTCTCAGCGTCCGAGAAACCGGTGTAGGTCTTGTCCTTGGCGCTCATGTCAGCCTCCTTCTTGAAATGCATTTGACGCTGTTATAGCACCGGGGTGCCTGCTGCGCGGTGCGGCACTGCACGCCACGGCGACAGGCCGACCAGAGCAACACATCGCTGAAGGCAGCGCACCGCCCTACGCCGTGCTGGCCTGGAGCGCCGCCCATGGAGTGGCCAACCTGGCCCTGGCGGGTTCACTGACTGCCATGGGACTGGGCTCAAGCCGAGCGGAGCTGCTGGCAGCTGCGCACGAATCTCTCAGATTGCTGGATCCGGCGGCACGCTGAACCACTTTCTATACATAGCAGTTCTAGGCATGCTATGGTGACCGCACCAGAACGGAGGAACACATGAAATCACTGCGCCTGATGCTTCTCGTGCTGGCGGCAGGCCTCGCCCACGCACACGATGTGGACGAGGTGTCGGTTCGACCGGAATTCGTTTCGGACTGGTTCAGCGATGCCACCGCAATAGAGATCAAAATCCCGGTCGGAGCGGACACATACGCCGTCCGGTTCGGACCGGATGAATTTCAACCCGCAATGTCCACGTTCATCAGCAGGCCACCTTCCCTTGAGGAGCCGGGCGTGTCAGTTGAACCGGACAGGTTGCGGCTGGTAATCGTTCCGCCGGGTCAACCAGGCGGCAACGGAGTGTGCAACAGGCGCAGCGGCCAGGCCATGCTCTTCACCAGTACGGTCACACCTGATGGCCACACGGATGCGCTTCAAAATTTGCCGTTCTGCGTGCCGTATCCACCCAGCAGCGAAGCTCTGCGCTTCAGCATGACGCTGCTCGACCAGCCGACGGTACTGGGCGAGTGGATACCGGTCTACCTACACGCGTGGCTGTACAGTCGCCCCGACCCACCGAGAGAGTTCGTGCCTGCCGACGAGGCCTTCAGCGTTCATGTCTATTTCAGCACCGGAAGCAGCACGCACATTCCCGATGAACAGCCGCCCCGCATACCGGAACTGCTGGAGCTCGATGAAGTCACCTACACCCTGCGCGACCTCTGACACTCAGCCGCGCAGGAACAGACGGTAGGCCGCGTTGTCCGTCTCTTCCTCAATCAGGTAACCAAGGCTGTCAAGGTCCCGATCAAATCGCTCCCGCTCCTCCGGCGCAACCTGCAGCCCCAGCAGCACACGGCCGTAGTCGGCACCGTGGTTCCGGTAGTGGAACAGGGTGATGTTCCACGGATGCACTGCGTCAAGGAACTGCTGCAGTGCGCCGGGCCTCTCCGGGAACTCAGCCCGGAAAATCAGTTCCTGCCCCACCGTGCGGGCCCGTCCGCCGACCATGTAACGCAGGTGCAGCTTCGCGGTTTCATTCGAGCTCAGGTCCACGACGCGGTAACCGTGCCGCTCCAGTTCAGTGATCACCTCGGGCTTCACTCCGCTCGTTTCCGCCAGACTGATGCCCACAAAGACGTGCGCTTCCTCCGGATCCGTGTAGCGGTAACTGAACTCGGTGATGCTGCGCTGGCCGAGCAGCCGGAGGAACTCGCGATAGCTGCCGGGCCGCTCGGGAATCGTGACGGCAAGCAGCACTTCGCGTGCCTCACCCAGACCGGCCCGTTCCGCCACGTGGCGCAGCCGGTCAAAGTTCATGTTGGCACCGGTGTTGATGGCCACCAGGGCACCCTCACGCTCCGGGTTGCGCGCCGCGTACGCCTTCAGTCCGGCCAGTGACAGGGCACCGGCGGGTTCAGCCAGCACGCGCGTGTCCTCAAAAATGTCCTTGATCGCGTCGCTCATGTCGTCCGTGTCCACGGTGATGATGCCGTCGAGCAGCTCGCGGCACAGGTCGAAGGTCAGCTGACCAACCTGCCGCACCGCAACCCCGTCGGCAAAGTTGCCTACCCGCGGCAACCGCACGCGGCTGTCCGCCTCCAGCGCGCTCTTCATCGAAGCCGAGTCCGCCGGTTCAACGCCGATCACCCTGATGTCCTTGCGCAGGAACTTCACGAAAGCCGCGACTCCTGCAGCCAGGCCACCTCCCCCGACGGGAACGAAAATGGCTTCGATATCATCGGGATGCTGGTGCAGAATCTCCGAGGCGATGGTGCCCTGACCGGCAATAACGTCCAGGTCATCAAACGGATGCACGAACGTGCGGCCCTGCTCCTGTTCCAGCTTGCGGGCATGCGCGTAGGCTTCATCAAAAGTATCCCCGTGCAGCACGACGTTGCCGCCCAGGTTCCGCACGGCACTGACCTTGACTGACGGTGAGGTGACCGGCATGACCACCAGGGCATCCAGGCCGAGCTTCCTCGCTGCCAGAGCGACGCCCTGGGCGTGGTTGCCAGCCGAGGCGCATATGACGCCGGCTTCGCGTTCCTCGGCGCTCAGCTGCACCATGCGGTTGTAGGCTCCCCGCACCTTGAACGAATGGATCGGCTGCAGGTCCTCACGTTTCAGCAGAACCTCAGCGTTGAGCCTGGTCGACAGCCGGTCAAGCCGGTCAAGCGGCGTCTGCCTGGAGACTTCATAAACACGGGCGGACAGGATCTTGCGGACAAGGTCAAGCAAGGCTGCCCCCATAACCGGTGGCGGGAGGCGCTTTCATGTCCGGCATTCTAAACGGACAGCGGCCGCGCCGACTGACTTCCGCCAGGCCTTCCCATATGATCACCGCATAAAAGGAGCGTGTCAGATGAAGATCACAAGGGCAGGAACCACCCCATCGAAAAAGGGACCGGCCGATTCATTCACCGGCAGCGTTCGCCACGATCCGCTGTTCAAAGCCGAGGCTCCGGGAAGGGTTGCCGGCTCGGCCGTGACCTTTGAACCCGGCGCACGCACCGCCTGGCATACGCACCCTGCCGGGCAGACCCTGATTGTGCTGTCCGGCTTCGGACGGGTGCAGCAGGAGGGCGGCCCGATTGAGGAAATCCGGCCCGGCGACGTGGTGTCGATACCCGCTGACGTTCGGCACTGGCATGGCGCATCACCTAAGACCGCCATGAGCCACCTGGCCATCCACGAGGCAATCGACGGCCGCAGCGTCGACTGGCTGGAGCACGTCACTGACGAAGAATACGGTGCCGGTGACTGACATTGTCATCCTGACCGGAGCTGGAATCTCAGCGGAGTCAGGCGTCAAGACGTTCCGCGATGACGGCGGGCTGTGGGAAGGGCACGACGTTCGGCAGGTCGCCACGCCCGAGGCGTTCGAACGGAACCCGGAACTGGTCCAGAAGTTCTACGACGCCCGGCGCGCCCAGGTGCTGAGCGTGGAGCCGAACGCGGCACACTGGGCACTGGCGCGTCTGGAACGGGAGTATCCGGGCAAAGTCCTGGTCGTCACCCAGAACGTGGACGACCTGCATGAACGTGCGGGCTCACGGAACGTGATTCACATGCACGGCGAGCTGTTCAGCGCCTGGTGCCTGGCCTGCGACAGCCGGACTGAGTGGCGTGAACCGCTCAGCGACGGTCCGTCGTGCCCCGCCTGCGGCGAACCGCGGCTCCGGCCCGATATTGTCTGGTTCGGCGAAATGCCCTATCACATGCCCCTGATTGAGGACGCGCTCAGGAATTGCGGGCTGTTCGTGGCCATCGGAACGTCGGGCCAGGTTTACCCTGCCGCCGGATTCGTTTCGTTTGCCGCAGACCGGGGCAGCCGGACGCTGGAGCTGAACCTGGAAACCAGTTCAGTCGGCTCGGCTTTTGATGAGGTGCGGATTGGGCCCGCCACCCAGATCGTCACTGACTGGGCTGAGGAGTTACTGAGTCAGCGGTCTTCCAGGTAGTTCATGATGTACCCGGGGGCGCACCGTGTGGCCGGCTGCGCTGCTCAGTTGAGCGCTTCCGTGTCCTCCGGAATCACGCCGCTTGCATACAGGCTGCCTGCCAGGCGCTTGAGCATGGTCAGTGCGTGCCGCTGCGTCGTCGGTCCGTAGGTGATGCGGGCAACGCCCAGTTCCTCATAATCAGCGGCTTTAAGTGCTCCGGGCAGACCGATCACGCTCAGTTTGCCGCGGCCGAGTCCGTCAACCAGGGTCTCGGTTGCCTCCCGGTCCAGCACTCCGGGAACGAACACCAGGGCCGCGCCAACATCCAGGAAGGCCCGGCCGCGTTCGATAGCGTCCCGGAGCTTGTCGGGCATCGGCTTGTCGCCGCCGCGCACGATTGCATCGGTACGGGCGTTCAGCTGGAATTCGACGCCTGCAGCTTCACCGGCTTTCACCGCGGCTTCCATCACCCGCACTGATTCATCAAGCGGCTTGAGCCGGTCCTCGATGTTGGCACCAACGAGTCCGATGTCCATTGCCATGCGGACGGTCTCACCGGAATCCTCAAAGCCGTCATCCAGGTCCGCCGTTACGGGCAAATCAGTGGCGTCAACGATCTCCTTCAGTGCAGCAAGTGCGGCGTCGCGCGGAATGGTGCCGTCCTTGTAACCGTGGCTGGCTGCAATCGAATGACCTGCGGTGGCGATGGCCTCTGTGTCCGGCAGATCCGAGATGACTTTGGTCGTTATTGCGTCCCAGACGTTGACCATCCGCAGTATTCGCGGTGCCTGGTGCAGCTCCTGCAGTTTGAGTGCCTTGGCTTTTATATCCATAGCCGAGCTTATCAGACGGGGCCGGAAGCTCTCAGGGAGGTCACGCACAATCCACAGTCCGTGTGAGCCACGCTCATGTTTGAGGGCAAAAAAAAATCGCGCCTCATCTGGCGCGTTCAATAAATTCAATATATACCGTTATGCGCTATTCGTCAAGGCCTTGCAGCGTTCTGGCTGCGATCGGGCCATTCACAGTGCTGCAGCGGCCGGAAACTGTCCCTGGCCGCCCCGAACTGTGGGCTTCACCGGTGCAGCTGATGGCCAGTTCCGTGCACACTGCAAGCGGGGGTAACACGATGCATTCAGATGACAGAAAGATTCCAGGAGTGCCTGAAGACGAGGACCGTGATCGCCGTCCGAACCGACCCGAGGAAGTGGAACTTCCCGGTGAGGACCGGACGGAGGACCTGCCCGATGATTTTACTGATCTTCCCGGACCACTTGATGACGAGGATTCCGAATCGGGACTTGGCGGGACAACTGATCCGGAGGCCAGCAGGAACCGGCGCGAAGGCCTGAAGAAAGACGGGCAATAGCTCAGGACGGCAACACTGGTACCGTGGCGACATGAGTGAATACGCCCACGTTCCCACGCTCTGGTCGGAAATTCCCGCAGGCAGCGCTGACGTTCGCCTGATTGCCGTCGACATGGACGGCACCCTTCTGCCGCCTGACGGGCGGATACCGGAACGGCTTTGGCCGCTGCTGGACCGGCTGGCTGACAAAGGCGTGATTTTCGTGCCTGCCAGCGGCCGGCAGCTGGCCACCCTGACGGAAATGTTCCCCGACCACACTGATTCACTGTCGTTCATAGCCGAGAACGGCAACCTCGTGGTGCATGCGGGCAAGGTCATATCCAGTGACCAGCTCGACATGCAGGTGGTGCGTGAAGTCACCCAAATGATTCGCAATGCCGACCGGAAGCTCGGCCTTGTCGTCTGTGGACTTCGGAGTGCCTACATTGAAAACACCGACCCTGACTTCGTGAAAGAGGTCCGCAAGTACTATGCGGAACTGGCAATCGTCGACGATCTCACGGACACCAGCGACACGGTCCTCAAGCTCGCAATTTTCGACTTTGAAGATGCCGCCGTCACTGCCGACACGATGCTGAGCGATCTGGCGGAGAGCCAGCAGGTCGTTGTGTCAGGCAAGAACTGGGTGGACATCATGACTCCC
>CAZPLV010000095.1:0-6949 GCA_964587295.1 uncultured bacterium | reverse complement strand
TGGCTCGGCATCGGACCCATTGCCGAGTTCACTGAGATCCAGGAACGGGTGTTGCAGGCAATCCGCATGCCGCGCGTAATCCTGGGAGCCCTGGTCGGTGCGGCGCTGTCCGTGTCCGGTGCGGCGATGCAGGGGCTGTTCCGCAACCCGCTTGCTGATCCGGGTCTGCTGGGCATTTCCAGTGGCGCCTCGGTTGCGGCCGCCGCCAGCATCGTGATCGGCTGGAACGCACTGGGCATGTATGCGACACCGCTGGCGGCCTTCATCGGTGCAGTGGCAGCCACCGCCCTGATTTACGTGATCGCCCAGGAAAACGGCCGTGTGAACGTCGCCACGATGCTGCTGGCGGGTATAGCCATCAACGCCATCTGCGGCGCCATGACGGGCCTGTTCGTCTATCTGGCCAATGACTCGGAGCTGCGCACGATAACCTTCTGGCAGATGGGCAGTCTCAGCAGCGCCAGCTGGCGCTCGGTACTGTCTGCCGGCCCGTTCCTGCTGCTCACGGCCCTGATCATGCCGTTCCTCGCCAATGCGCTTAATGCCCTGCTGCTGGGCGAGAACAACGCCCGCTATCTGGGAGTGCCGGTCGACACCGTCAAGTGGATCATCGTGGCTCTGGTGGCGCTGGGCGTCGGTGCCGGGGTAGCGGTCTCAGGCATGATCGGTTTTGTCGGTCTGGTCGTACCGCACCTGATCAGGCTGTGGCTGGGGCCCAACCACCGGGTGCTGCTGCCTGCCAGTGCGCTGCTGGGCGCGATTCTGCTGATCCTGGCTGACCTTCTGTCCCGCACGATAGTCCTGCCCGCTGAACTGCCGATCGGCATCGTAACGGCCGTGATGGGTGGTCCGTTCTTCCTGTTCCTGCTTCTGCGCGACCGCAAGGCCGGCCGCCTGCCATGAGTCCGGCAACCCCGCATGACGTGGTCAATGTCAGTGATCTGACGGTCAGTATCGCCGGCCGGGAACTGCTGGGCGAAGTCGCCTTCAGCCTGCGGGCCGGCGAGCTGGTCACCATCATCGGCCGCAACGGCGCCGGCAAGAGCACGCTGCTGAAGCACATCAGCGGTGAGCTCAGGGGCCAGGGGAACATAAGCGTGTTCGGACAGAAACTGGCCGGTCAGGATCTGCGCGTGCTGGCGCGACGCAGGGCCGTGCTGGCACAGCAGACGAGCCTTCACTTCGGCTACGAGGTCGAGGAAGTCGTGCTGCTGGGACGGATTCCGCATCACGCCCGCCAGATGGAGACGGATGAGGACCTGGCTCTGGCCCGCGCCAGCCTTGCCCGGGTCGGCCTGCAGCACATGGCCCGCCGCAATTATCTGACGCTCTCCGGCGGCGAGCAGCAACGGGTCCACCTCGCCCGGGTGCTGGCTCAGCTCGCAGGCGTCAACGGTGACAGACTGCTGCTGCTTGACGAGCCCACCAGCAGCCTTGATATCGCTTTTCAGCACGAAGTTCTGCGCCTGGCGCGCGACCTCGGAGACGAGCGGGTGGGTGTACTGGCAGTGCTGCACGACCTGAATCTGGCTGCGCAGTATGCCGACAGGGTCCTGGTTCTGGCTGACGGCCGCGTCACTGCCTTCGGCGCGCCGCGCGATGTGCTGACCCCTGGAACCATCCGTACTGCATTCGGCCATGAGGTGCTTGTTCTCGAACATCCCACCCTGGGTGTTCCACTGGTGGTTTCCGCCAGCTGAACCTCGCTGCGAAGGGAAGAAACGGTACTATCGCTACATGATGCGCGAGCCGGTACACAGTGTGGGCATTGATGTTGGCGGCACCAAGATCGCCGCCGGGCTGTTTGCTGACGGTCAGCTGCTGGGTCGCACCGAGCAGCCCACACCGCACGGAAGCCTGGCCGAACTGCTGGCTGCCATGGCCGACAGTGCCTCTGCGGTCATGGAACACGCCGGCCACATAGGCGTGTGCACTCCCGGTCTGCACGACCCGCGCAGCGGCCGGATTGTCTACGCCGGCAACCTGCGGATGCTCAGATCAGTCGATCTGGCAGCCGAGTTCGGAAGGGTCACCGGACGCAAAGTCACGGTCGTCAACGACGCGGATGCCGCTGCCCTGGGCGAGTACCGGCTTGGCGCAGGTAAGGGTTGGCACAGCTGCTTCTTCGTCACGATCTCCACCGGAATCGGCGGCGGTTTCGTCTCCCCGGCCGGCCTGCACCGGGGTTTCACTGGTGCAGCCACCGAGATCGGTCATGTGGTCACCGATCCGGACGGTCCGGTCTGCACCTGCGGCCAGAAAGGCTGCCTGGAGATGCTGGCGTCAGGCACAGCCATCGCCCGGCTGGCCAGCGAACGCAGCGGCCGGCAGCTGAGCGCCCGCGAAGTCTTTGAACTGGCCCGCAGCGGTGACGCGGTTGCCTGCGACGTTACAGAGGCCGCTGCAGCCGCGCTCGCAACGGCTCTGGCCGCAGTGACCCAGCTGTTTGACCCCGAGGGTATCGTGCTTGGTGGAAGTGTCGCACTGGGTAATGCCGACTTTGTTGAACAGGTGAGGAATGAACTGGCAGGCCGGGTGGCCGGCAGGGAACTGCCGGCAATTGCCGTTGCCGGGCTCGGCGCGGACGCCGGGATTCTCGGCGCTGCCCTGCTGGCTGAAAGTGAGTATGCATGAATCTGGGACTTGGAATTGATGCCGGCGGCTCGAGCACGGGCTGGCTGCTGCTTGACCAGCAGGGCGAGGAAGTTGCCCGGGGCAGGGTTGGTGGCATTACCGGTCACCTGTTCAGGTCCGGTTCCGAGCAGCTGACCGGCGAAGGGACTGAAGCGCTCAGGCGGCTTGCGGAACTGCTGGCTGCGGTGCAGGCGGCGGGACGGCCAAGCGGAGTGGTCATGGGCACCGCCGGGCTTGATTCCGCCAGCCGGGCTGCATCGTGGCTGCAGGAGCACATCGCCCGCGAACTCAGGCTGAGTCAGGATGTCGTGTTTGTCGACAATGACATGGAAATCGCCTACCGCAGCGTGTTTGAGCCCGGCCAGGGCATTCTCGTGTATGGCGGCACTGGCAGCATTGCCTATCACCTGCCCCGCCAGGGCTCGGCAATGCGGGTCGGCGGACACGGTTACATGATTGATGACGCAGGTGGCGGCTACTGGATCGGCCAGCAGGCCCTGCGGCAGACACTGCGCTGGCAGGATGAACTGGGCGGTCCGGCCGGCCGGTTGCTGGCCCGTGAGGTGGTAAGGCAGCTGGGTACAAGTGACTGGGCGGAAATCCGCAGCCGCATCTATGGCAGCGGACGGAGTGCCGTGGCGGCGCTCGCACCAGCAGTCAACAGGGCTGCTGCCCAGGGTGATGAAACGGCAATCCGGATACTGGAGCAGGCGGGAGCCGAGCTGGCCCGGCTTGCCAATGTGACGATGCAGCGGCTGGGGCAGATCCTGCCCGTAGGACTTACCGGCGGCGTCGTACACCTGGGCGACACGCTCATCGAAGCGTTCAGCGAGGCGCTGCCGGGCGGGCTCAATCCGATCGTCAGCGATGACGATCCGGCGATGGCTGCCGCGAGGCTGGCTGTCAGACTCAGGCCAGCGGACCCGAGTAACTGACTTCATTCAGTGGGGCCCCGGCCCACTGGCTCGTCTTGGTTTCGCCATCAGGTGTCAGGCCTGCTGACTCATAGAAGCGACGGCCCAGCCCGTTTGTGTCCAGCACCCAGACCCGGACTCTCAAGTGACCCCTAGAGCGCAGAGCGTCCATTGCCTTCTGCCACAGTGCCCGGCCGAGTCCGGTACCCTGCTCCTGCTCAAGCAGGTAGATGGCGTACACCTCGCCGCAGTCAGCGCCATCCCGGCACGGTCCGCAACTGATGAAGCCGCAGATGCCGTCCGGGTCTTCGGCGACGAATACCGAGATGCCTTCGTCGCTGCACAGTTGCCGCTGCCACTGCTTGGTACGCGCGGCGGGGTCCAGACCGGCCAGCAGGCCCGGAGGCATGAGCCCGTCGTAAGCCCAGCGCCAGGCGTCCACATGAACCCTGGCTATTGCCTCCGCGTCGGCCAGCTGCGCCGAACGGATTGATTTGTTCATATTGCAACTATAGGTGAATTATGCAGCCGCCGGTGCGGGATTGCCGCGGTGTACAGATTCTCAGAACGGAAGCGTGCCGGTCACGGGCGCACCCTCAAGGGCGGCCAGTGCTGCCCGCAGTGAGGCCGGACGGAAGCCGAATGTCAGCAGAGCCGGCTGCGGCAGCCTCTGCGCGTGGAAAGGACTCCACAGGGCCAGATGAACGAAACTGCCCTCTGCACGCCGTGCCAGTTCAGTCACCAGGCTGATTTCCTCCGGCAGCAGCTGTGCCCGGCCAGAGCTGACAAACAGCAGCTGGGAACCCGGCCTGAGTTCGCTCAGGACAGCTGCCGGGTTCAGTTCTGAAGCTGTGTACGTCACCAGTGTGGCGTTATAACCCTCAGCTGTCAGCAGTTCAGTGAATTCCCTGCCGGGGCTGACGAGCTGTTGTGTTGCCCCCTGTATCTGAGAGCGTGCGGGCGTCACGACCGTGACGGCTTCTGACCTGTTCAGCCGCGGCAGCTGACCGTACTTCACCAGTCCGCGAGAGGCTGCATCTGCGAGCAGTTGCTCATCACCGGGCTGCCAGGCTTCCGCCGGACAGGCGGGAGCAGCGGGAAAGCGTGCTGCCACAGCGTCCAGCCTGCGCCGGGCTGAGGCCAGAGCCGCAGGATCCAGCTGTCCGTCGCGCAGTGCCGCCTCAATGCCGTCTGCAATATGCAGGTGATGACGCACGTCCCCGATGTTCAGCGGTGCATCAACACCTGCCTGCAGTGCCAGAATGTTGGCTTCCGTGCTGCTGTGATGATCTGCTACCGCTTTCATGTCGAGCGCATCACTGAAGACGGCGCCGTCAAAACCGAGCTGTTCGCGGAGCAGGGTACGCACGATCACCGGCGACAGCGTCGCAGGCAGCTCCGGATCAAGCTGCGGGAAAACGATATGGGCGGTCATTACGGCCGCCACTCCGGCAGCGACTGCGGCCGCAAAGGGCCGGAGTTCCAGGGCGGTGAGCTCACCTACCGTGCGGTCAAGCGACGGCAGCGCCAGATGCGAGTCGAGTGATGTGTCGCCGTGGCCCGGGAAGTGTTTGACAGTGGCTGCGACGCCCTCCTCCTGCAGCCCTTCCAGGAACGCCACCACCTGCCTGCCCACCTGTCCGGGGTCCGCGGAGAAAGCGCGTTCGGCAATGACCGGATTGGCCGGATTGACGTTCACGTCGGCAACCGGGGCAAAGTTGATATTGATGCCCAGTGACCGCAGTCCCCGGGCGGCGGCGCGCCCCACCTTGCGGGTCAGCTGCAGGTCATCCGCCGCACCGAGTGCCATGGCGGCCGGCGGATAAGGTATGTCCAGCACGCGCAGAACCGCACCGCCCTCCTGGTCCACCGAGACCAGGAAGTCAGCTCCGGCCAGTTCACGCACCTCGGCCAGCAGCTCGGCCAGCTGGAACCGGTCACTCACGTTGCGGCCAAAAATGCACAGGCCCGCGAAGCGCCGGCTTGCCAGCATTTCGCGTTCGTCGGCGCTGAGGCGCGTCCCGGACAGGTCAACAAACTGCAGATTGTGCATGGTGCTCACGCCATCTGCATGAGCCGGGGAAGCTCAAGCCCTATCAGTCTTGGTTCCGGGCTGAGCTGGACAGCGAACTTCTCAAACACTCCGGCTCTCACTTCTGCGGCCAGCGCGGCAATCTGCGCTGCCTTCGCGCCTCCGCGGTTGGTGATGGCCAGCGTGTGTTTACCTGACAGGGCAACTTCCTTGTGCGCACCGGAGTAACCCTTGCTGAAGCCGGCCTGCTCGATCAGCCACGCCGCACTCAGCTTCACCGCACCGCCGGGCGCGGGCCAGCGCGGGGCTTCGGCCGGCAAGGAATCGGCAATACCGGTTGCAACAACGGGATTCAGGAAAAACGAGCCGGCACTGCGGGTATCCGGGTCTGCGGGATCAAGCACCATGCCTTTGCCGCGCCTCAGTTCCAGTACGGCTTTGCGCACGTCTTCAAGTGGGGCCCGCGCACCCACTTCGATTCCCAGTTTTCCGGCCAGTTCCTCGTACCTGACTGGCCGCGACAGTTCCGATGGCGTGAGTCTGAGCTGAACTGAGAGAATCACGTAGCGGTCGTTGCCCTTGAAGATGCTGGTGCGGTAACCGAAGCCGCAGTCAGAGGCAGCCAGCTGATGCGTGCGCCGCAGCTGCCGGTCGTAAACGTTCACGCTGCGCACCGTTTCCGCCAGTTCCTGACCGTAGGCTCCGATATTCTGCATCGGGGCGGCGCCAAGGCTGCCGGGAATGCCCGACAGCGCCTCAATGCCACTCAGGCCTGCCTCAACGGTTTCGGCTACAAGTTCATCCCAGTTGCAGCCCGCTCCGTAGTCAAGCAGCATGCTGCCGTCGGGCAGCTGTGCCTCGGTGCCGTCGCGGTAGGTCGGCTTGATGACCAGTCCACTGAAACCGTCGTCGCTGATCAGCACGTTCGAACCGCCGGCAAGCAGCAGGAAGTCGGTGCCATCGGTGTCTGCAGCGGCCACCAGGCCGATCAGGTCACCGGCGCTCCCGGCAGTAACCAGCCGTTCGGCCGGTCCGCCGACTCCTAATGTCGTGTGTTCCGAAAGCGGAACGTTTTTCTCAGAAGAACGTTTCATCTTGTCTGTACATCGAACGCGTCACGCAATGCGTCCCCTACAAAATTGAATGCCAGCACTGACAATACTATCAGGGCTCCCGGAGAAAGCAACCATGGGTAGAGCCTCAGTGCCTCGAAATTCTGGGCGTCACTCAGAAGCAGGCCCCAGGACGTCATCGGTTCCTTCACGCCCAGCCCCAGGAACGACAGGGCGCTTTCGCCCAGGATGTATCCCGGCAGCGCCAGGCTGGCGGCCACAATCAGGTAACTGGTGATGTTGGGCAGCAGATGACG
>CAZPLV010000094.1:0-6975 GCA_964587295.1 uncultured bacterium | reverse complement strand
GCGTTTTGCGGAACTGGACTGGCCCGTCCTGGTCGGCGTGTCCCGCAAGGGCATGCTGGCTGAGCTGGGTGCGGACCCCGAGCCCGGCAGACGTGATGCCGCCTCGATTGCGGTCCATCTTGATGCGGCCCGCAGGGGTGCTGCCATGCTCAGGGTTCATGATGTAGCCGGGCATGTGCAGGCGCTTCAGGTTCAGGACGCACTGCTGGCGGAGGATACATGAGAGACCGGATTGTGCTGTCGGGAATGGAGTTTCACGCCTTTCATGGTGTGTACCCGGAAGAGGGCCGCCTGGGTGCGCGCTTCAGCATCGATGTCGAGCTGGGCGTGCCCATGAACGGCGTGGACAGCCTGGAGGACACAATCGATTATTCACGGGTGTACGCCTACGTGCGGCAGGAAGCCACCGGCAGGCGTTTTGCGCTGATCGAGGCGCTGGCAGTCCACCTGGCCGAAGGTCTGCTTGCGGAGCAGCCGCTCGCCGGGGCCGTGACCGTGCGGGTCCACAAGCCGGCAGCGCCTCTGCCCGGCATCGTACGTGACGTATTTGCCGAAGTGCACCGTACGCGTGAAGACTGAACCCATCCTGATCGCGCTGGGTGCCAACCTGGCCGAGCCGTTTGACACGCTGCGCAGCGCGCTGAGGAGTCTGCGGGCTGAAGCCGGACTGCTGCGGGTGTCCAGCCCTTACAGGACGGCACCGGTAGGGGGACCGTCCGGACAGCCCGACTACATAAATGCCGCAGCACTGCTCCGGCCCGTCGAGCACCTGCCCGGGCCGGCCGAGCTGCTTGACTGGCTGCTGGAACTCGAACGGGAGCATGGCCGCACCCGCAGTGAGCGCTGGGCTGCCCGGACGCTTGACCTGGACCTGCTGGCCTGGGGAGAGCGCAAACTCGACCTGCCCGGCCTGAACCTGCCCCATCCCCGGCTTCAGGAACGCGCTTTCGTACTGGCACCCCTGGCGGAGCTGTGGCCCGGCTGGCGCCATCCGATAAGCGGTCTCAGTGCCCGGGAGCTGCTTGCGCGTGTGGACCTCTCAGGAATCGACCGGCTGCGGATGCGCTGGTAGACTGCTCTGCCATGCGTGTCCTAGCGATTGCCGATCCCCACCTGTCAAGCCGAAAGCCCAAACCGATGGACATTTTCGGGCCGGGCTGGCAGGGGCATCCGGACCGCTTTTTCTCCGGCTGGCGTGAGCGGGTCGCTGAATCCGACCTGGTGCTCGTGCCGGGCGACATTTCCTGGGCGTTGAAGCTCGAGGATGCGCTGCCTGACCTGCGTGACATCAACGAATTGCCAGGAAGGAAAGTGCTGCTCAGGGGCAACCATGATTACTGGTGGCCGTCAATCAGCCAGTTGCGCCGCCAGCTGCCTGAAGGAATGCACGCCATCCAGAACGATGCAATCAGGGTGGGCGAATACCGGATTGCCGGCAGCCGCGGCTGGCTGTGCCCCGGTGCGCATGGTTTCACCGATGCTGACCAGAAAATTTATGCACGTGAGCTTCAGCGGCTCAGGCTCTCACTCGAGGCGGCACGCAGGCTTGGCGATGGTCCGCTGCTGGTGATGCTGCACTTTCCGCCCACCAACGCCCTGGGGGAGCGTTCTGCAGTTATTGACCTGTTGTCTGAGTACAATCCGACTGCCGTTGTTTACGGACATGTGCACGGCGAAGCGGCCGATTCGGAGCCGGCCGCTTCATTCGGTTTGCCGCTTCACTTTGTCGCGGCAGATGCGCTTGAATTCAGACCGCGGCTGATTCTGGACCCGCTTCAGCCGTGAGCGGTATGGGCTGGAGTCGGGGATTTGCCAGGCTGCGGAAGTGCGAAATGCTGGTTTCGCCCGGTTCCCAGGTCAGATAGACGAGTTCGGCCCCGATCTGGCCGGGGAAGCCCAGGGCGCCAGTGTGTGGGTCGGCAACTTTTGCGCCGAGTGAGTCAATCTCTGCTTTGACATCCTGCAGTTCCTGCGCCAGGAAGGCGCTTTCGTAAAACAGGTTGCGGGCTTCAATGCTGTACGAGTCTGCCACCTTCAGCCGTTCTGCAGTGGCCATGAGGTCAGCCTTCGTTGATTCGAGTCTGGCAAGAGCCTGGTCCACCTGTGGGATCAGACTGTTTGCCTGCTCGATTGAGAACAATTTATACACGTCTGTCCAGCCTCCTGTTACTGATTCTAGGCCACCGCGGCAGCCGGAAACTGGACCCAGTATACAAAACCTGAGCGGACCAGGCTCATATCTGAAGGTTTGATGGAGCCGCTCTCATGGAGTGCAGGCTGCTGGCCGGGCACTCGCCAGGGCGGTATGCTTTCAGGGTGTCCTCTTCAGAACCGACCGCCCTCACTGGCCTCACCGAGGGCGAGGCAGTCCTTGTGGTCAATGCAGGCAGCTCAAGCCTAAAGATGCAACTGGTTCCACAGCGCCTGCACGTCGTGGTTGAACGCATCGGTGACGCTCACAACGCCACCGTGCGTGACCATTCGGAGGCATTCCGGTTGGCCCTGACCCGGCTCCGGGAACAGGCTCCGGAAGTAAGTCTCGTTGCCTGTGGGCACCGGGTGGTGCACGGCGGGGAAGATTTCCGTGAACCGACACTCATCAATCCACAGGTCATCGCTACCGTGGCGCGTCTCAGCCGCATCGCGCCACTGCACAACCCGGCCGGCCTCGCGGGCATCCAGGCGGCACTGGAGGCGCTGCCGGACATCCCGCATGTGGCGGTGTTCGACACTGCCTTTCATGCCACCCTGCCGCCCGAGTCGTATGTGACGGGCCTGCCGTACGAGTACTACACGGAGCAGGGCATCCGGAACTACGGCTTTCACGGCACCAATCACGACCACGTGACCCGGCGGGCCGCTGCCGTGCTTGAGCGGCCACGGGAGGAACTGCGGATCGTCTCGCTCCATCTTGGCAACGGCGCCAGCGCAGCAGCTGTCCTGAACGCCAGGAGCCATGACACGAGCATGGGTTTCACTCCGCTGGCCGGCCTGCTCATGGGTACCCGCACCGGTGACCTTGACCCGGGCATACTGCTGCACCTGCTGCGCGGTGGCATGGACACAGAGGAGCTGGACCGGCTGCTAAACCGTGAATCCGGCCTGAAAGGCATTAGCGGGCGTTCAAATGACATGCGTGACCTGAGGCAGGCTGCCACAGCCGGTGATGAACGTGCACGCCTCGCCATAAGCGTCTACGTGACACGGGTGAAGAAAGCGGTGGGAGCGCTCACCGCTGCAATGGACGGCCTTGATGCACTGGTGTTTACCGGTGGCATCGGCGAGAATGACGTACTGATCAGGGAGGAAATCTTGAACGGCATGGAATGGCTGGGTGTCAGGCTTGATGAAGCGCGTAACAGGAGTGGCGGACCACTGGTCAGCGCCGCAGACAGCAAGGTCAGTGTTCTCGTGATTGCGGCGGACGAAGAAGGGCTGATCGCGGCCCAGTCACTGTCTGTGGCCAGGCAGGAGGCAGCGGCATGGTGAGCCTGGGGATCGACCTCGGCGGCACCAAGACGGCCGTAGCACTGGTGGCCGATGGCAGCATCCTGGCCCGGACCCGTATCGATACGCCCCAGCAGGGCTTCGACAGTGTCGTCAACGCGATTTCCGAAGCGACGCTGCAGCTGCTCGCGGAGCATCCGCAGCACGGTCCGGTTCAGCGGACGGGGATCGGCTCGCCCGGACCGCTTGACTTCGCGGCAGGAACGATCCTGTGGGCTCCCAACATCGTCGGGATGGATAACGGTCCGATCGTCGCGGCTCTGGAGGAGCGCCTTGGTACTCCCGTTTTCCTGGAGAATGATGCCAATGCCGCCGGGTTCGCCGAGCATCTGTACGGTGCGGCCCGTGGACTCGAGAGCAGCGTCTACCTGACGCTGTCGACCGGAATCGGTGGCGGCCTGTTCATCGGTGACCGGGTGATTCACGGTGCACACGGCATTGCCGGTGAGGTGGGGCACATGACGATGCTGCCCGGCGGACCAGTGGGCGGGGACGGTCATCTCGGCACGCTTGAGTCGATTGCCGCAGGCAGGTCAATCGCCCGGGACGCAAGTTACGGTTACGGTGTGCGGATGGACGCTCCGGAAGTATTTGACAGGGCCAGTCGCGGAGAGAAGATCGCACTGGCAATCATCGACAACGCCTGTGAGTTCACCGCCATCGGCATGGCCAATATCGTCAAGGTGTTTGATCCGGCAGCATTCGTGCTGGGGGGCGGACTTGTGAGTGCCGGCGAGTTCTATACGGACCGCATCCAGGCTGCTCTCAAGCGGCACCTGGTCGGTTATCCGGAGCCGGAGGTCCGGCTTGCCCGTCTGGGCGGTGATGCAGGGGTGATTGGTGCCGCTGCCGTCGGGGCGCTTGGCAGGACGCCGGGAGGGTCCGCGTGAGCTGGGATTTCAGCCTGGCGATGCTCGGGGCTGCCGGCATCATCTTTGGCCTGCGCATCATCGACGTGTCCCTGGGCACGCTGCGGATCGCGATGCTTGTCCGCGGCAACAGGCTGTACGCAGGTGCGCTCGGCTTCTTCGAATCGCTTGTCTGGCTCATTGCGGCAGCCGAGGTGCTGAACAACCTGGACAGTCCACTGAAGTACATAGCCTACGCGGGTGGCTACGCCGCCGGAACGATGCTGGGAACGACGATCGAGAAGTGGATGGCGCTGGGCAGCATCCTGCTGCGGGTCATTGAACGTGTTGCCGGACCCACCGGCGTGGCGGACACGCTCCGCGACGCCGGTTTCTATGCGACTGTCATGAACGCGCGCGGACGTGACGGCGAAGTGCAGATCGTGTTTTCGGTCATCCCCCGGCGCCGGCAAAGCGAGGTTCTCCGGCTGATCAGGAAAATCAACCCGAATGCCTACGTCACTTTTGAACAGACTTCCAAGGCCAGCGCCGCGACGCTTACAAACTCACCGCTGCGCATGCGCAAGTAGGTTCACTCATACCTGCAGGCGGCTGATGCTGCCACCCGGCACCACCCAGACGCGGGCACGCTGGCCCAGTACGGCAGCGACCTGATCAAGCAGGGCGGCGTCCGTGCAGGGATCATCGGCAGCGTGCACCAGTACGGGGCGGGCTGACACGGCGAAACTTCCAGTCTCACGAAGGCGGACCTCCAGTGATTCGAAGGACCAGTCTGAGGCCCAGATGCGTTTGACGGCCAGGAGGCTGCCGCGGCTGCCACGGGCTTCCTGCCCCGCTGAATCGGGCCGGCGCACCCGGCGTTCTTCCGGCAACAGGTTCACGGTCTCGTAAAACCCGTCAATCACCTCGTCCAGCAGGTAACTGCCGGTGACCAGCGCCATTGCCGCGGGCGCCAGTTCCTCAAGGTCGTCCTCATCGGGATCCGCCGGATCGACTTTCCTGAACAGCTCACTGAGCTGGCTAACCAGGTTGCCGTAGCGGTAAAAGTCCTCCTGCGAGCTTGCTTTCATCAGCATGACGGGTGCAACCGACAGGCCGGCGACGTGCAGCCGGCCCAGAAGGTCAAGCTCAAGTTCGTCATGGTTGCCGGCTGTGTCCAGCCAGTGGCTGAGGGCTCGGTCCGGAACGTTCACAATTCCCGCATTGTGCCACTAAACCGCGGGCAGCGTCGTGATACAGTAGCGCCTGTGTCTGCTTTCAGCCACGGGAATTCCGGCCGTACCGCGGTGCGGCTGCTGCTCATCCTGGCGCTGCTCGGGCTCGTGCTCGCCTTTCTGGTCGTCTTTGCCCGAAACTACATTGAAGTCGATGAAATTGAACTGCCGAATCTTGTCGGCATGGACATAAATGCTGCCACCGAGCTGCTTGCCGAGGACAACATTGTCCCCTTGGCCTATGCCGAGACAATCCGTAATGCCGCAATTGATGAAGTGACGTCCCAGACGCCGCCGGCCGGCACTGTTGTCCGCCGGGGGCGCACCGTTTCACTGGGTGTGCACAACCCGCCCGGCCAGTCACGCGCGCCGGTACTGATAGGCCTGACGGCCGATCAGGCACTCGAGCTGACCCGGACAGAGAACCTGAACCTGGGGCAGATCGATTACGCCCATAATGACGATGCCCCCGCCGGAATCGTCATAAGCCAGACACCTGAACCGGGCACGAGTGTTGACCCCACCGTCGGGTTGCAGGTGACCGTCAGCCGCGGTCAGGAGCTGCCTCCTGTCCCCATGCCTGATGTGCGCGGACAGATGCTTGATGATGCCGAGCAGCGCCTCAGGGCGGCAGGTTTCATCTCGATAGGCCGTGTTGCCACGGGTATCACCGGCAGCCGCCCCGGCAGCGTCATAAGCCAGGAGCCCAGTGCAGGCACGATTGTTGAGCGCAACACCCCGGTCTTCCTGGGTTATGGCCTCGCTGCCAGCACGGTCGTGCAGATCCCCTCGCTGGCGGGCCGCAGTGCATCGGCAGCGCAGAGCCAGCTGCGGACTGCGGGTCTGATACCCGGTTCGATTGAGTACGTTGACGAGCCTTCTGTGGGAATGGGAGTTGTTGTCAGGACAGTACCGGCCGCCGGGAGCTATACGCTTGTGAACACACCCATCCGACTTGTCGTCAACGGCGCCCCCGGCACCGTGGCTCTCGATGAGCCAATGCTGACTGATCCGGTGCAGCCCGCTGCGCCTGAGATATTCCCCGAGGGCGAACTCGGCAGCCGCACGGTGCCCTTCGATTTCAATCCTGCTGACCAGGGCATCCAGTCGCTCATGGAGCAGCGTTACGACCTCATGGTCGTGGTCGAGGATGACCGCGGTGAACGGACAGTGCTTGAACGGAACCTTCCGGGCGGTGAGGCAATCAACACCAGTGTGACGGTGTATGGTGATGCACTGCTCAGGATGTACATAAACGGGATCTTCTATATGGCCTGGCGGCCTTAGGTGGGGTTGGAACATGAGTGGGAATTGTCGCTGCAGCCGGTACAACAGGTCCGCCAGACTGGAAGGCAGTGGAGCCTCTGTCGTGAGTGCCCCGGGAA
>CAZPLV010000093.1:4810-6976 GCA_964587295.1 uncultured bacterium | reverse complement strand
TTCTCCGCACCATGCGGATACTAGTAAGCAACGACGACGGCATCTTCAGCCCCGGCCTCCGGGTACTGGCAAACGCGGCAAAAGAATTCGGTGACGTGCGCGTCGTGGCGCCCGACGTGGAGCAGTCCGCGATGAGCCACGCAATCACCATCAAGCGCCCGCTCCACTACCACCCGGTGCCGCTAGACGACATAGAAGCGTACAGGGTTGACGGAACACCGGCGGACTGCGTCGCGCTGGGTGCCCATCACTGGGACGAGGTGGACCTGGTCCTGACGGGAATCAACCTTGGGCTTAACATCGGCCACAACATCTGGCACTCAGGGACAGTTGCGGCTGCGAAACAGGCAGCTTTCCTCGGCATCCCGGCCATAGCGTTCAGCGCCCCGTTCAGCATCGGGGCGGACGACTACGCCCCTTACATGCACTACATAAGCCAGGTGATCAAGGACTTCATGAAGGCGCCGGACATCTTGCTTCTGAACGTGAACTTCCCGGAGGATCCAAAGGGCATCATGTGGGCACGCCAGTCCGTGCGTCACTACGAGGGAATCGTGGTGCCGGACCAGGATCCGATGGGCCGGGAGCACTTCTGGTTCTCCGAACTCGCCCAGGGCGAGCCGGACGAGGGCACCGACCGCTGGGGTATCGAACGCCAGCTGGTGACGCTCACGCCACTGTCGCTGGATCTGACCGATTACAGGTTGCTAAAGGCAGCGGAGGAGACTGTTCCGCACGACTGACCGGTTCCTCGGGCCAGCGTGAAACGCATCATGTTTGAACGCGACACGTCCGGCTCCAGCCAGAGATCCACGCTCCGCCCGGCATTGCTCAACCTCTCACCGGCAGCCCAGTTGCGGGCAGGCCGACTTCCTGGTCGGCTTGTCCAGTTGTTCGTTGGCCTGACACTCTACGGCCTCTCTACTGCGCTCCTGATCCGCAGCGGACTGGGCATGCAGCCATGGACGGTACTGTCTTACGGCATTGCGGAACACGTGCCGCTGAGCATCGGAACGATCGTCATCCTGGTTGCCCTGGCGGTTCTTCTGGCCTGGATTCCGCTACGGCAGCTTCCCGGCCTGGGTACGGTCGCGAACGCCACCTGGATTGGCATCGCCTTGGACCTTGCCCTGGGACAGCTGCCTGAACCTACGGCCATCTTCTGGCAGGTTGCGTTCATGGTTGGAGGCGTGCTGCTCAACGGCGTGGCTACCGCCATGTACATTGGCAGCCAGCTGGGGCCCGGTCCCCGCGACGGCCTGATGACCGGACTGGTCCGCGTCACCGGTCGCAGCATCAGGCTGGTGCGCACGAGCATCGAGATTACCGTTGTCTCGGTCGGCTGGCTGCTTGGCGGCGTGGCCGGCATTGGCACCGTCCTCTATGCGCTGGCAATCGGACCACTCACCCAGCTGTTCCTGCCCTACCTCACGGTGCGGCTGGCTGCTGACGCCGAACCGGCTGCCGGCAGACGCCCGACCTCGGGCGCTTAGGAGCGGCATGACAGTTTCCGCTGTGCGCAACTTCCGGTTGGAGTCGAGGCAGCAGGAGCTGCTCCGCTGGCTCGCCCTGCTCAGCATGCTGATCGACCATGTAGGCGCCCTGTTCGTACCTGCCGAACTGGCGACCCCGTTCCGGGCCATCGGACGGATCGCCTGGCCACTGTTCGCATTGCTGCTCGCCTACAACGTCGCCGTTCGTGGCGTGGACCCCACGCGCTACCTGGGAAAGCTGGCGCTGTTCACCGCCGTCTCGCAGCTGCCGCACACGCTGGCCTTCGGCTGGCAGGGAGTATCCATCATGGGCACGCTGCTGTTGGGTGCCCTCAGCCTGGCGGTGCTGGAAAGGCGACTGATGCAGCCGGCTGTGGTACTTGCGACCATCGCGCTGGTGGTGGTCGGGTCCGGTTTCGTGGAGTACGGAATTCAGGGAATTCTGCTGATCGTGGCCCTCTGGTGGGCCCTAAGCGTGTGGACGCCTGTTTCCTGGCTCCTGGCGGCGGTTGCTGTGGCTGCCGTGAACCTGCCATCTGCGCTGTGGCCCTACGGCCTGCTTGCCATTCCCGTCAGCCTGCTGGTTGCCAGGCTGCCTGCCGGGGCGGGACTGCCGCGGTCCGGCCTGCTTCCCTGGATTTTCTATCCGGCTCACCTGCTGGTGCTTGTCCTG
>CAZPLV010000093.1:1393-4710 GCA_964587295.1 uncultured bacterium | reverse complement strand
TTTCAGACCGTGTTCCCCCGGCATCCGCCGTGAAAGGAGAAACATGAAACGTACCCTGCAGTTCCTGCTGGCCGCTCTTCTGCTCGGAGGTGCAGCCTTCGCGCAGGACAGATCCGATATCCGCATTGTGGTTGTCAGCCACGGTGCGGCTGCCGATCCGTTCTGGAGCGTCGCGAAGAACGGCGTTGACCAGGCCGCGGCCGATATGGGCGTCACGGTCGAGTATCACGCGCCGGAGACGTTCGACATGCCGCGCATGGCGCAGCTCATTGACGCCGCCATCGCCAGCAATCCGGACGGCCTCATCGTCACCATTCCCGACGTCGATGCGCTGGGCGACGCCATCCGCGACGCCGTCGAGGCCGGCATTCCAGTGATGAGCATGAACTCGGGCAGCGACGTGTTCGCAGACCTGGGCGTCATCGCCCACGTGGGGCAGACCGAGTACGAGGCAGGCTTCGGCGCCGGCGTGCAGATGGCCGCCGAAGGCGTTCAGAACGCAATCTGCGTGAATCACGAGGTTGGCAACACGGCCCTTGACCTCCGCTGCGAAGGCTTCCAGGACGGGCTGGGTGACGGCGCAAGCGTAAACGTGCTGTCAGTCGGAACCGACCCGACCGAAGTCCGCAACGCCGTGCTGGCCTCGTTCAGTGCCAGCGATGGAATCGACGGTGTACTGGCGGTCGGCCCTGTCGGCGGAGAACCAACCATTGCCGCCCTGGAAGAGAACGGCATGCTTGGCGAGGTCGCCCTCGGCTTCTTCGACCTGTCACCCACGATCCTGGAAACGATAGCCGCCGGCGACGCCATGTTCGCCATCGACCAGCAGCAGTACCTGCAGGGTTACCTGCCGGTTGTGTTCCTGACGCTCTACGCGCAGTACGGCCTGCTGCCGGGTGACAACATCATCCGCACCGGACCGGGCTTTGTCACTCCGGACAACGCCGCCCAGGTTGTTGACCTCAGCGCGGTGGGTATCCGCTGAGCACCAGAACCGCCGACGAGCGGCTCCGGCGCATCAGTCCGGTTCGGCGCTTCCTGAGCCGGCCCGAGTTCGGTGCGCTCGCCGGAGCGATACTCGTCTTTGCCTTCTTCGCGATCGTCGCGGGCGACAGGGGCTTCCTGTCCGCCCGCGGCGTTGCCGGTTGGCTGGAAATTTCCGCCCAGCTCGGAATCCTGGCGGTGGCGGCCGCGCTGCTGATGATAGGCGGCGAGTTCGACCTGTCGCTGGGTTCCATGATTGGCGCTGCCGGCATGGTGCTGGCCATCCCCATCTCCATCTACGGCTGGCCGCTGTGGGCGGCACTGCTGCTCGCGCTGGCAGCCGCACTGCTTGTCGGTTGGCTGAACGGTTTCATCGTCAACCGCACGAAGCTGCCATCATTCATTGTCACGCTCGCGTTCCTGTTCATACTGCGGGGACTGACCATCGGTTTCACCAGGTTCATCACCGGCCGCACGCAAGTGTCCGGCATCCGGCGCGAGGTGGAGGAGAGCTGGCTCTACCCGCTCTTCGCCGGGGACCTGTTCGGGCTGCGCGCCAGCGTCTACTGGTGGCTGGTGCTCGCGGTTTTCGCCAGTTGGCTGTTGCTGCGCACCCGCTTCGGCAACTGGATTTTCGGCGTGGGCGGCGACGCCGACGCCGCGCGCAATGCAGGTGTTCCGGTGGAACGCGTCAGGATTCTGCTGTTCATGGGTACCGCTTCAGCGGCGACCCTGTTTGCCACCATCCAGGTGCTGGACCTGGGTTCCGCCGACGTGCTCCGCGGCGAACTCAAGGAGTTCGAGGCGATAATCGCGGCCGTCATCGGCGGCTGCCTGCTCACGGGTGGTTACGGCTCCGCTATCGGCGCCGTATTCGGAGCGCTCATATTCGGCATGGTGCAGCAAGGCATATTTTTCACCGGTATAAACACCGACTGGTTCCGCGTGTTTCTGGGAGTGATGCTCCTCATCGCGGTGATCTTCAACAATTTCGTGCGCAAACGCGCGACGCAGACGGGTTGACATGGCAGACGCAGCACTTGAAGTCCGCAACATCAGCAAGTATTTCGGCAACGTCATCGCGCTGAACGACATCTCCATGACCGTGCGCCCGGGCGAGGTCCACTGCCTGCTGGGCGACAACGGGGCAGGCAAGAGCACGATGATCAAGGTGCTTTCCGGTGTGCACAAGCCGGACAGGGGCGAGATTCTGCTGGACGGGCAACCGGTCAGTTTCGCCAGTCCCGCAGAGGCTCTGGACCGCGGCATCGCAACCGTGCACCAGTACCTGTCCATCCAGCCGCTCATGAGCGTGACACGCAATTTCTTCCTGGGGCGCGAACCCACCACGGGCTGGGGGCCGTTTCGCCGCTTCGACCTCGGCCGCGCGGACAGCATCGTCAAGCAGGAAATGTCGAAGATGGGCATCGATGTCCGCGATCCCTCGCAACCCGTTGGCACCATGTCCGGAGGCGAACGCCAGTGCGTGGCCATCAGCCGGGCCATCTACTTCGGTGCGCGCGTGCTGATCCTGGATGAACCCACGAGTGCGCTGGGAGTGAAGCAGGCGGCCACCGTGCTGCGCTACATCGTGAAGGCCCGCAAGCAGAACCTCGGGGTCATCTTCATCACCCACAACGTGCACCACGCCTTCGCAGTCGGCGACACCTTCACCGTCTTCAAGCGCGGCACTACCCTGGGAACCCACCCCAGGGACGAAATCACCCGCGAGCAGCTGCTGGACATGATGGCGGGCGGTCAGGACTTCCAGGAGTTCGAAAAGCAGCTCAACGCGGAGATGGAGGCCCACTGATGCAGCGGAAGCTGGCGGTTGCCCTCATCGGAGTTGGCCGCATGGGCCGCGTCCACGCCCGGCAGCTCCACCGGCTGCCGTCAATCAACGTGATGTGTGTTGCCGATCTGAACCTGGAGGCTGCCAGGGAGCTGGCAGGCGAGTTCGGTGCGCGCGCCAGCACCGTACCGGAGGCGCTCGCTGCGGGTGACGTGGAGGCTCTGGTGATAAGCACGCCGACATTGAGCCATGAGGAGCTTGTCCTGGCAGGAATCGAGGCGGGTAAGCCCCTGTTCGTGGAGAAACCCCTGGCGCACGACCTGGCGGCCAGCGACCGGATTGTAGCTGCCGTAAGGGCCACCGGGATTCCGGTTCAGGTCGGTTTTCAGCGGCGTTACGATCCCGCACACCAGGAGGCGCGCAGACAGATTGATTCAGGCGAGCTTGGCCGGATTGAAGGCTTCCGCGCGGTGAACCGGGATACCAAGGCGCCGCCGCTGGAATTCCTGAAGGGCAGCGGCGGGATTTTTATGGATCTGGG
>CAZPLV010000093.1:0-1293 GCA_964587295.1 uncultured bacterium | reverse complement strand
ATCGTGCAGGACAGGCCGCGTGACTTCTCGCTCAGTTACGCCGAGGCGTACTCCAACGAACTTGAAGCCTTCGCTTTCAACATCCTGGAGGGCAACAAGGTGGCGCCTGACGTGATCGACGGCCGGGAGTCGCTGCGGCTGGCGCTGGCTGCCCAGCAATCGCTGGAGACAGGCGAGACCGTTCGGGTGCGGGACGTGCACTGAACCGTTTAGATGACTAAAGGCAGCTCACGGTCGCAGCGCTTGGGCGTGAGCTGTTCACTGCGCATTCGAGCGGGTACCAGCCTGGATCTGGAAGGAGTCGACAATGTCCCAATCATTACGGCGCGTTGCCGGCCTGATTCTGGTGCTGCTGGGCTTCGCCGCAGCGCAGCCTCACCCTTTCACCGGCACTTACACTTACAGTGAGGGCCGGATTAACCAGCGGGTTGACGTCCATGTGGCAGCTGATGGCTCTGTAACTGGAACCTATGGCTCGTCATTCGCACCGACTTTCTTTGAGGGCAGGCTGGACGGCAATGTGGCTACAGGCCGACTTTACGACCTGACTACGATTCTGACCATCACTTTCCGCTTCGAGTTCAACCAGGATGTGCTGACCAGCCAGGTGTACATGGCCGGAACCGAGTTGCCCGAGCCGGTTTACCTGCTGCGGCAGCCCGGCCCCGGCCCGACTGAAGCGATTCCCGCACCTATTGGCGTATTGCTGCGTGACCGGCGCCACGATGCAGTCGTCGCGACCTCGCAAGGCGGCGTCGCCTTCCGGCTCGTTGACGCAGTGCATTACGTCGATCTCCTCAGCCACACATTGAATGAGGGTGGGCTGGAAGGTTACGCCTTTACTGGCAGGTACCTCGAGCCGACTGTCAGTCAGGCGGTGGAGATTTTCCGTTCCGCTCCTCAGGGCGTACAACTGATGCTGTCTGACAGCGAAACATGGTGGCCGCAGATTCAGGCAGGCTGGCGCGAGGCTCCGCAAGTGGCCCAGGACCGGATTATGGCAGACATCGTCCTCCTGACCTACGGCGCAGAATATCTGTCCGACCTGCACGCGGACCCGGCACTTGAGGCAGGTGGGTCAGAAGGTTGTCCTGGTCTGGCTGGTTGCCTGGTGGCTGCCGTCAGCCTCGAGGAAATCAGGCAGGCGCAACAGCGGCAACCATGTTTCTACCTGGATGGTTGCCAGCCGACTGGCTGCCATCGCCCCTGACTCACAGTGCCATTACGCTCGCGTCTGCCTAGGGCCGCGGGTTATCCAGCAGATCGGGGAAGTCGGCCCCTTCGGCAATCGTC
>CAZPLV010000092.1:0-7003 GCA_964587295.1 uncultured bacterium | reverse complement strand
GACGCGGACCTGTTCCTGTATCTGGTCGAAGCGGCTCAGCAGTTCCATGACCTGGTTGTGCTGTGAATTTGTGCCGCGTATGAGCAGGGTGTTCACGTTGGAAAGCACTTCGACATAGAGGCCCGGAATTGCGGACCTGAGGAGTTCGGCCATGCCGGTTGCGTCACTGGTGACGCTGTAGAACTCCTGCAGCATTGCCGAAGGTTCATCCTGGGCAGCTGCCTGGATGCTGGCCAGATCGACGTCACGAAGTTTCTGCACTTCGTCCGCCGGCCCGATCACGACAATGTCCTCGTCGCGAAGGAGGAAGTCCAGGTCGTTCAGGGCCAGAACCGTGTGCCAGACGGTGCGGAATGAGGTCGGATCCTGAATGTTGTAGTAGACCGGGGTCTCCGGGACCTCGCTCAGGACAGGCTGCAGGCCCACCGAGCGGGCCAGTGCCTCGACCACCGAAGCCAGGCTGTCATCGAACTGAAGCGACACGGCCGTGTCGAAGCGCTCGTCTGCGGGCAGCACGGATGGCTGCGCCAGTGCAGAGAAACCCAGCAGAAGAATTAAGGTAAGTGCCAGTCTTTTCATTATCACCGCCTGAGTTCCAGGGTAAGGAATTGTGAAGCATCCGCGAGAGTGAATTCGGCCTGCTGGCCACGCAGGTCTGTCAGCGTTATGTCTGTTTCCGGGAGCGTCTGGCCGAGCCCGACCACAACCGGCCGTGGTGCGCTGCTGGAGCGGAACACGCCCTGGCTTACGGGACCGAGCACCATTCCGGTGAAAGTGACATCGTTGTCGCGCAGGTAACGGCTGAGGGGCGTTATCCCTGCAACGAGCGGATCGGCATCCGAAGGCATGACGCGGGTCGTGACAGGCGGGAGCACTTCGGGAGTACTCAGATCCGTGTCGGGTAACCGGTCAGCAACACTCGCGTCGACTTCGGGCACGGGTTCCTCCACAGTGGCGACCTGGGCCAGGTTCGGCTGAGGCACATCACCTGAGGCGCGCCGTTCCTGCAGCACGGCTGGAACCGGCGAGAGCGACGGGCCCGGCAGCGGCCGGGGGAGGCTCTGCGCAAGAGTCTGCTGCGGGGCTGCTGCCGGCGCCGCGGCAGTTACCACCGGAGCGGTTGGTGCCGTTGGTGCGGGTACGGGAACCTGCGCCGGAGTAACCGGCGGCTGGGTTGCTGCAGTCGGCGAGCCGGGCTGCGTGGAAGTCGTTCCGTCGGGTGCGGCAATCGATGTGATCGCAGTCTGGTCGGGACCATCGGGAATCGAAACCTCGGTGACCTGCTCAGCCGGTGGGACGACAGCAGCCGGCGGACCTTCCGTGCCTGCGGTGACAACCGGTTCCGGCAGGACCACCGGAGAGAACGGGTTGACACTGACGCGAACGGCGGTCGGCCGGGTTGCACCGTCCCCGTCCTCGCTGGCCACAGCCCCATCCGAATCAGGTGCCGGCGGTTCAGTCACCAGGAACGGGAGTTCGCTGATCTCAAGATCACGTGCCACGACGCCCGGGAGGGGCATTACGATTACGCCTTCATCGGTGATGACCGGAGCGGCTGGTGCCGGTGAGTCATCGGCACCCAGAATCGGCAGGTCGGTTCCGGCTGGCTGATCAGCAACAAGGGGTACCGCACCGTTTATGGCACCGTTGCCTGCCAGACCACCATTGCCTACCCGGCCCGCAGGTGGACCGGTGATGACTTCAGGCTCCGGCTGCCACACATAGTTGAACCAGACGAATGCCGCCACGGCCAGGAGCAGGGCTCCGAGCAGTATGCGCGTGCTGCGGGACGCACCGCGCTTTACAGAGGTGGTAGTCGTATCGGAACCGGTCTGCGTGTCCTCGGTGTCCGGGAACGGCGTGGCCTCGGTCATCTCCAGGGGAGAATCGCCAAAAGTACTGTCGAATTCTTCCCCTACGTCCGGGTTGGGAGTGCGGTTGTCGTCCACCGTTACTGCACCTCCCCTGGATCATCGCCGGTATACACGTAGAACGTCAGCGAGAAATTCCCGTCGAGCGCCGGGTCGTCCGTTTCCGGACTGCCGCCGCGGCTGAGTGAAACCTGACGGATCTTCGTATAGCGCTGCAGCTCCTCAAGAGACTGAAGGAAAGTCATCGTTGACTGGTAGTTGCCGCTGGTGGAGAAGTCGAAGCCGAGCGGACGGACATCCTGGATCGTTTCGCTGACATTGCCCTGGCTCAGCTGGTTAAGCAGCACCTCGGAGGTCTCAGCGGAAGCCCTGACCTGCTCCAGCACACCGGCCACGTCACTTTCACGGGGAAGTTCCTGCAGGAACGCTATCCGTTCCAGTTCGAGCAGCGCCACTTCCTCACGGAGGGTCGGCAGGTTGCGTTCGGCAGCCTCACCACGCTGCACCTCAGTCTGCAGGCGCATGCGTTCGTCCTCCAGCTGGGTGATGTTGTCGAGTGTCGGCCGGTACATGTAGAGATACCAGATGGCCGCTGCAATAACGACAATGACCAGCACGATCAGCGCAATGTCGCGCTGACGCAGGTTACGGAAGGAGAAGCCGGTCATTCGGCTTCCTCCAGCGCCCCGATGGTCAGGTTGTAGGAGTAAAGCTCGGCCTCGTCACTCTGATCACGGCTGGCGGACTGGAAAGTCACGCCGTAGTCATCGGACTGCTCGAGTGCCCGGATGAAGTCTTCCAGTACGGCAGTACCGGCGACTGTGCCGGAAACGGACATTTCTGCAATCACCGGTGCTCCTTCGTAACGGAGTGGATCGGATCGGGCCGGATAGACCGACTGCATCTGCAGGCTGCCGAAGTCGATGCCGGGACGGCCGGCCACTGTGACGGTGGGCAGGTACTCAAGCATGTTGCCGATTTCTGCGCTCCAGGCGACCGCGCCTTCACGTACCGAGGTGGCTACGGCAATCAGGTCGCGCAGCTGTACCTGGCGCTGCTGAAGTTCACGCTGTTCGGCCAGTGCCGGCTGCAGCAGCAAGACGCGATTCTGGAGCTGGGCGTTTTCATTCTCGAGGTTCTGCACCGTCTGGTTGGCAGTGAACTGGAAGGCAAACACAACCACGAAGGCCAGGAGCGGGAACAGTACCGAAAGAAACTTCCAGTAGACGGGTTCGCGAATGCGCCGCAGGTTACGCGGCAGCAGGTTGATGTTAATCAACGCCGTTCACCCCCCGCAGGGCCAGGCCTAGCGGAACCGCGAACTCCGGCCCGAACCTTTCCAGGTACTGCCGGTCGAACTTGTTCTCATCTGCTGTGACGGTGAGCCAGGGGTCGCCGAGCTCCACCCGGAAGCCCAGGGCATCCCCGATTGCGGCAGTCAGGCCACGCAACTTCGCGCCGCCACCGGTGAGGATCACCCGGTTGATGTTGGCGTCACCCGCCTGCACCCTGAAGAACTCCAGGCTGCGGCGGATCTCGGTGGTGAGATCCACCAGGACCGGGCGCACGGATTCGTAGACACGGCTGGGGCTGAACTGCTCGCGCTTCATGTCGAAATTCAGCAGTTCCTCCTCATCCTCAGTCGGAATAGCGGCGGTTCCATACTCAAGCTTCACTTCTTCGGCAGTATCGAAGTCCAGGCCGAACGTACGCTGGATCGCAGCGGTGAAATCATCACCGGAAACACTGATGTTGCGGTTCATCAGAACACGCTCGCCACGCACAAGGGTGATGGTGGAGTTCGAGGCAGCAATCTCA
Source organism: uncultured bacterium (assembly GCA_964587295.1). Lineage (GTDB taxonomy): Bacteria > Deinococcota > Deinococci > Deinococcales > Trueperaceae > CALDPK01. The sequence goes on along the minus strand of CAZPLV010000092.1, from coordinate 3,314 downwards.
ACCACGACGCCCACCTCATTGCTTTCCGTATAGGAATTTCCCGAGAGGGTGGAGGCATTCAGATGCTCACCCAGCAGCGAGCCGTGCAGCGAGCGAAGCAGAGTGAACGGCTTGATGTCGATCACCACCGGCTCAAGCCCGGCACGCTTCAGGTACTCGACCTGCTGGCCCACGAGGTCGAGCCGGGCAGCGGCAATCACCACTTCAATCTGGCCGCCCTCGACGATATCGCTAGGGTTGTCCAGAACGTAGTAGTCGAGCACCACTTCCTCAATGGGGAATGGAATGTAGCGTTCGGCTTCCCATTTGATGGCTTCATCCAGTTCCTGCAGCGACATGCGCGGCAGAAGAATGTTCCTGGTAATGGCCTGGCGGTTGCTTACGGCCGTAACCACCGAACGCTGACTGATGCCGGCGTCACTGAGCAGTGACTTTATTTCGGCAGCCAGTCCGGCTTCATCGACCACCTGGTCGTCCTGTATGAGCCCGGGCGGCATCGGCCGCAGCGCGAGCGAGGCGAGCACAGGCGGATTGCCTGCTCTCAGTTCGACTACTTTCAGTGCGCTGGTACCAACCTCCAGGCCAATTGCATTGACCTTCGGTTTGAACAGACTGGACAAGCGCTCGCGCAGAGAGGCCATCGCGTCTCCTCCTCGGTTATCCCGCAAAGTCTATCACGGTGTCCCGGCCCTTCCCGGAGAAATTTCGCATAGGCACACGGTCAACCGTGACTCAGTTGCTGGCTGCCAGATCGTTGAAGCGGACATGGGCGCCGTGGAACTGCAGTTTCACCGTGCCAACCGGCCCGTTCCGCTGCTTTCCGACAATGATCTCGGCAATCCCCTGATGCTCGGAGTGCGGGTCGTAATACTCATCGCGATAGATGAACATCACCAGGTCCGCATCCTGTTCAATGGCACCGGACTCACGAAGGTCCGACAGCATCGGTCGCTTGTTGGGCCGGCCTTCCACCGCACGGCTCAGCTGCGAGAGCACGAGCACCGGAATGTCGAGCTCACGCGCCAGCGATTTCAGACCGCGCGAAATGGTGGAAATCTCCTGCTGCCGGTTCTCCGTATTGCCTCCGCTCATCAGCTGCAGGTAGTCGATGACCACCAGACCGATGTCCTGTTCAGCCTTGAGGCGACGGGCGCGGCTGCGCAGCTCCGTTACGGAAAGCGAGCCGTTGTCGTCAATGAACAGGCGCGCTTCTGACATGCGTCCGGCCGTGTCAGCGATGCGCTGGAAATCACGGTCGCTAAGCTGGCCGTTGCGGATGCGGGCCATGTCGACCCGTGCCTCGCTGCACAGCATGCGCATGACCAGCTGCACCGCCGGCATCTCGAGGGAGAAAACAGCTACTGCCTTGTTCTCGCGGAGCGCCACATGCTGTCCGATGGACAGCGCGGCGGCGGTCTTGCCCATGCTGGGGCGGGCGGCGAGCACGTTGAGGCTCGAAGGGTGCAGACCTGAGGTCAGCTGATCCAGGTCCTTGAAACCGGTAGCCAGACCCGACACGGGCGTCGGGTTCTCGTGCATCTCGTTTATGTACTGGAAGGTCTCGCTCACCAGGGTGTTCATGCCATTGAACGAGTGGCGCTGCCTGGCAGTTGACACCTGGAAAATGCTTGACTCGGCCAGGTCGAGAATTTCCTCAAGCGGCGCAGCATGATCGTAGGCCTGCTGCATGACTTTGCCGCTGGCACTGATCAGTTCGCGCAGGACGGACTTCTCAGCGACCAGTTTGGCGTAATAGTCGGCGTAGGCGGCGGTTGGCACCATGTCCATGAGTCCGACCAGGTAGGGAAAGTTACCGATTGACTCAAGTTCACCGGCACGCCTGAGCTCCTCGCCCAGGCCGATGATGTCAATCGGGTCGCCCTGGCGTGAGAGCCGTTCCATCGCCTTGAATATCTTGCGGTGACCTTCCTTGTAGAACTGGTCGGCGCCTAGGATGCCTTCGACCGTGGCAAATGCCTCAGGGTCGAGCATTATGCTGCCGAGCACACCCTGCTCGGCATCCAGATTCTGGGGAGGTACTCTGTGTTCCACTGGCTCCATTCTAAGGGGAGTTTGACCGGGTGGCGGTCCGGCATTGGTCAGGCCGCGAGGCCCGCGCTCCGGTGCACCCCGGTATGATTGGCCGGATGACTGATACCGCCGTCTGGAACATTTCTGGCTTGCTGCTCGGCTATCTGCTGGGTTCTCTGCCGCTCGGCAGCATGCTGATCCGCGCATTCAGCGGTCGCGACGCAAGTTCCTATGCAGCCCACAACATGGGTGTCGAGAACGTAATGCGCTTCGTCGGACCCCGGATTGCCATATCCGCCTTCCTGGTTGATGTGCTCAAGGGTTACGCCGCGGTTGGCCTCGGCTTCGGCAGTCCCTGGGCCGCCGTCGGGGCGTTCGCCGGACACCTATACCCCCTGCCGCTCACCTGGTTCAACGCCACTCCCCGTGGCCGCGGCAATGGCGTGCTGCTTGGCATCCTCGTCGGTCTGGTGGCCTTTGCTGACCTGACCATGTGGCAGGTGCTGATTCCCGCTGCAGTGTTCGCCCTTGCCCTGGGCTTCAGCCGTTACGTGGCAGTTGCCACGCTGGCTGCGCTGGGCGTTCTGCTGCTGCTCGTTGCCTTTGCCGGACTGGGTGCCCCCTTCACCATCGCGATCGCTGCACTGCTTCTTCTTGCCGCCTGGCGTCACAAGAGCAGTCTGGCACGGGTGATAGACGCGACCGAGACCCGGATAGGCGATCCTCCTCCGGTTCTGGGCAATGATCCCAGAATCACCCGCGCCGCCTTCATGGTGCATCCGCTCAGCATTGACGATCTGTGGCAGCCAAGGAGCCTGCGCTGGCTGGGCTGGCTCTACAAGCGCGGCATCGTGAACGAGGCAAGGCTGCGCCGGCTGCTGCCGCACATTCGCCCTCTGCTGCATGGGGAATTCAAGGGAATAGAGCTGCCCGACGGCCGGGAATTGCGCGTGATGATAATCACCGGAGCGTTGCTGCCCGACATGATCCGGACCCAGCCTGAGCTCGCCACACGGGTGGCAATCCAGGGTGCGAAGCTCGCCAGGGACCTGGGAGCGGAAGCATTCGGACTCGGTGCCTTCTGGTCGACCGTCGGCAACAAGGGAGAGGACGTACAGGCTGCCGTGCCGGACATAGCCATCACCAACGGTGGCGCCTATACGGCTGCGAGCGTCAAGGCTGCGGTCCCCGGGCTGCTGGAGTCATTTGAGCTGGCCGGCGGGTCACTCAGGGAAGCAACTGCCGCCATCATTGGCGCCAATGGAGTAGTTGCCTTCGGCGTG
>CAZPLV010000091.1:0-7103 GCA_964587295.1 uncultured bacterium | reverse complement strand
ATGAGGGCAACCCGAACATACTGCTGTGCGAGCGTGGCATCCGCACTTTCGAGCAGTACACGCGCAACACGCTGGACGTGTCGGCTGTTGCCCTTGCCAAGCTGCAGACTCACCTGCCGGTATTCGTGGACGTTACGCATTCAGGCGGTCGCCGCGACCTGCTGGTGCCGCTCACCAAGGCCGGCCTGGCCGTGGGGGCGGACGGCATCATGATCGAAGTCCATCCGAACCCGAAGGTGGCGCTGTCAGACAACAAGCAGCAGATTGATTTCGACACCTTTGACAGTTACCTCGAGGAAACCGGTTACCACCAGAAACTGTCCCGCAAGCGGCATGAGGTCTACGCTTTCTGAGGGTTTATACCGTTGTGACCGTCGTGCTGTACAATGAGGCATGACGGTCAGGACCTGGGTGTACGACGCTATCGATGACATCGGCAAGGATGGAGCGACCCTGCGTGAGATCCAGCGCCACATTGATGAGAACCGGTTCGAGGAACTTGCTGTGGACACCATTGAGGTGGCGCTGGAGGATCTTATCTCCCAGGGGCGCGTAGACGCCGCCGAAGGCGGACGTTACCGGATCAGCGGCAGGACCAGCAAGGAAGACGCACTCAGGAAGCTGTTTGGCGGCTGACCCGGAAAGGCAGCTGTTCAGCCGAGCGCGAAGTGAGCCGCCAGCCACACGAGTGCTGCCGCGCCAAGGCGCAGCAGGTGATTGGGCCAGATGATGTGGGCCGTCACGAAGCGGGCATGCAGAAGCGAACTGGCTACCGTGAGGAGCAACCCCAGAACAAGCAGCCAGCGGACCTGAGAAACCCCGTAGACGAGTGCCACGGCAGCCACCACCAGCACCAGCGCCGCCAGCAGGAACAGCCCGGCTATCCAGCGCCGGCGGTACTGGGTGACCCAGGCACCGAACGCATTCACGAACGCGAAGACAAGCGTCCCCAGGACGGCCGCTGCGAGCATCTAGTCCTTGCGGTGCCTTGAGAGCAGATGCAGGCCCAGTTCCTCGCCCTGCATCACATCCTGAATCCGTACTGCCGTGATTTCCTTGTGAGTGAGTTTCAGCGCCTGACCCAGCAGCCAGTCATCAACCGCACTGGCCCCGTCCACGAGCATGATCATCTCGCTGATGCTGCCACGCCGCGTAAACCAGCGGACCGCACCCAGCACCTCAAGATCCGTGGGCACGAGCCCGTCAATCGTGCGGAGCGCCTCTGCCCGGAGCTTGTGTGGATCCATCTCTGATTGCGCCACGAAATGACGCCCCTCAGGTACGGCCCTCTGCGCCAGAACCAGGTCAGTCAGCCAGCTCTGGCCAAACACACCGATGGTGTTCTGCCGCGCAGGTTCGGGCATGTTCCTGCTGGAAGGTTTCAGCAGTGAACGGTGCCGCTCCATGATCATCCGGGTGCGCCAGCCGTCATCGCGCAGCTGCTGCAGCAGATTAACCGCCAGTGGCTCCGCTTCACTGCCCAGACTGGCCGGCACGGCAAACAGGTTCTGCAGGCCCGCTTCGGTCTCGAGTACGTCGGGAAAATCGGCAATCCAGGGGTTCTGCCCGCCACCCCTGGTACTGCTTGCATCCCTGTTCGGATGGGGGACGATAATCAGGTCACAGTCGGCGAGCGCAATTGCCTCGGCTGTTGCGAGCCTGAATGCGGTTGAGGGGATTTCCCGGATGAAGCGCTGCTGCGCGGCCCTGATCACCTGGTCCGGTTCGGCCAGGATGAGCTCGGCTCCGGCGTCGGCAGCGACCCTGGTCCAGTATGTGCCGTAGCGTGGCCAAAGCAGAGAGGTAATGAATCCGATGCGCATGACCGGTCAGTCTACCAGCCAGCAGACAGCAGTGCCTCAGCCAGCTGCAGCGCCGCGGGCCGGTCAAGATACTGGTTCAGGTTGCCGCACTTGGGCGAGAGTACGCAGCGGGGGCAGCCGTGCGTGCAGGTGCAGTCGCGGAGCCGGTCGCGGGCTGCCGAGAGCCATTCCCTGAACACGGCAGCTCCGGCCCGCACGTAACCCACACCGCCGGGGTGGCCGTCATAAATGTAGATGAGAGGCAGCTGGTCAGGACCGTAGGCCGGGTAGGAAACCCCGCCGATGTCAGCCCGTTCACACAGCACGAAAGCAGGCAGCAGTCCGATCAGCGTGTGTTCAAGTGCATGGAGGGCCGAGGGCAGCAGCGCGGGCGAGACTGAGGACGCAACCGTGTGGCAGTCGATGCGCAGCGCCTGGGTGGGGTAGCTCTGTTCGGGCAGGTCGAGCAGACGCTCGTCAAGGGCTGACTCGCTCCAGTTGCGCTTGATGGCGTAACCGATCACGCTGTCGGTGACCCGCACGCGGTCGAGCCCTCCGTAAGAGGTCACCTGTTCAACCGCGAGCCGCTCGATATCCGTCTCGCTGCGGGGCTGGGTGTACCAGTCCTCAATGTGCGGCAGCAGCACGGCTTCCCCGGCATCCAGGTCAAGCTTGCCCACCAGCCAGGACGTGCCCTGGTGCAGGTAGACCGCGCCGGGATGGACATCAGTGAATGCGGACGCAGCCGAGGTTTCCCCGATGATTTCACCGAAACCGTCTATCAGCCTGATGCGGCCGGTGCCGCTGCCCCTTATTCCCAGGCGGCGGTGCGGCGGCCGGCCCAGGTGCACCCAGCGTCCACCCCTCACCTGGACACCGGGAATGTGCTCAGGCCTGCACCAGGGAGCTATCAGATCCTCTGCCGGATCCAGCGGCAGTTCAGCCGCGGCACATGCCAGATGCGCGGGATGTATCACTTCATTGAAAGGATCGGCGGTCGCCGATTCGGCGCGGCCTTCGGTTATGAGCTCCGGATGCTGCAGGTAGTACTCGTCCAGCGGATCAGCCGACGGCAGCAGCAGGGCGAGCGAGCGCTGTCCCCGGCGGCCGGCCCGGCCGGTGCGCTGCCACAGCGCCATATGGGAACCGGGCCAGCCGACCAGCACCACCGCGTCAACGTTGCCGACATCCATGCCCAGTTCAAGCGCCGACGTGGCCGTCAGTACCGTCACCTCTCCGGCACGGAACGCTTCCTCAATGATGCGGCGGTCCTCCTGGGTGTAGCCCGCCCGGTAACTGAGCACGCGTCCCGCCAGATCCGGCGGCAGCCTGTCGGTCGCGTAACGGCGGAGCAGCTCCGCCGACTTTCTCGAATTCGTGAAAAAGAGGCTGTGGAGGTCCGCGTTCGTGAAAAGCACGGCCAGGTCGGCCGCCTCGGCGTTCAGGCTGCGCCGCCGGCCGCTGTCAGAGTCAAGCACGGGCGGAGCCCAGAAGATGAACTCCCGTTCAGCAGCAGGTGCCGTATCCATCGTGATACTGGCGGCCTCGAGGCCGGTGAGACTCCGGAAGTGCTCCTGCGGATTGCCGATGGTGGCGCTGGCGGCAACAACCGTGGGTTCGGCGCCGTAATGCCTGGCAATACGCAGCAGCCGCCGCAGCACGTTCGCCACATGCACGCCGAATACGCCACGGTAACCATGCACCTCATCCAGAACGATCAGTTTCAGGTCCTGGAAGAAACGTGCCCACTTCCGGTGATGCGGCAGCAATGCGTGGTGAATCATGTCCGGGTTGGTGACCAGCACCTGGGCAGTGGCGCGCACGGCAGGCCGGTCTGCCGGTCTGGTGTCACCGTCATAGGTGGCCACAATGCCCGCGATTTCCGCCTGCTCCAGCAGTTCCTTCAGACGTTTGAGCTGATCCTGGGCAAGTGCCTTCGTTGGGGCAAGGTAGAGCGAATGGCCGCCGGCTGCCAGTTCATGCAGCAGGGGAACCTGATAGCAGAGGCTCTTTCCGGAGGCAGTGGCGGTGCTGATCATCAGATTCCGGCCCTGCTCAATGACGGTGAACGCTTCAGCCTGGTGGCGGTACGGTTTCAGCTGCAGCCGCTTCAGCAGCGGGGCGTAACTGCCCCTGTAGTCGGCGTACTCAGCCTTTCTTGGCGGGAAGAAAGCGACGGACTGCACCTGGTCCTGATAATTCGCTGTGGACTCGAGCCAGGCCAGGAACGATTCGCCATCAGCCCGGCCCGGAATGGCCGCTGGGTTCTCACTGACTGACCGGTCAGACACGCCGGTAAGGTTAGCAGGAACTCCGCACCATGAATGAAGCGCGTTACAATCCGGGACAGTTGCCATGAACATCCTGCTGGTCGTACTTTACGCACTCGTCCTCCCCTACATCGGGCTTCTGATTCTCGTCAACAGCGGCATGTTCCTGCGTGATTCACCGCGCAGGCGTTCCGGTGAACTTCCGTCGGTAAGCGTCATCCTGCCGGCCCATAACGAACAGGCCCGGCTTCCCGACACACTCGCCTCGCTGGCGCGCCAGACATATGCCGGTCCGCTTGAGTTCGTCATCGTGGATGACCGCTCGACTGACGCAACCGCTCTCATAATCGACAGCTTTGCAGCGCGTGATCCGCGTTTCCGCAGGGTCGGCGTCGGCAAACCATCCAGACGCCTCTCCCCGAAGGTCAACGCTGTCAACACCGGCATCATGGCCTCGGACAGCGAAATAATCGTGACGACGGACGCCGATTGCGACTACCGTCCCGGCTGGGTGAATGAAATGGTCAGCCACTTTGCCGATGACGTGGTGATGGTGGTCGGCTACGTCGAGACCACCCGCGCCTGGCTGGCCCGCAGCTGGCTGGAACGGTTCGAAAGCGTGGACTGGCTCTCTCTGATGCTCACTTCCCGCAGCCTCACCCGTTACGGCTGGAAGTTCGTCAGCAGCGCCAACAACCAGGCCTACCTGCGCAGTGCCTTCATTGCGGCCGGAGGCTTCGGATCGAGCGGCCGGGCACCAAGCGGAGACGAGGATCTGCTCACCCAGCGCCTCGGTCAGCTGGACAACAGCAAGGTTGTTTTCGCAAGCAGCTTTGATTCCCGGGTGCTCACGCGCCCGGCAGCTTCGGTGTCGGACCTGCTGAACCAGCGCCGCCGCTGGGTGTCGCGCTATCACCATCCGCTGCATTACCGGCCTGCATTCCTGCTCAGTATCGCCCTGCTCGGCTTCCACAGCGTGGCACTCGTGCTCGCGCTGTTCCTGCTGCCGTTCTTTCCTGCCGCTACCCCATGGGTTCTGGGATTGTGGCTGGCCAAGCTGCTCGTCGAGCAGTTCGGCATGAACACTGGCAGCCGCCAGCTGGACCGGCACGACCTCAGCGGGCTGCCCAGCCTGGTCTGGGCCCTGCTGCACCCGTTTTTCATAGCCACGTCGGTGATCATGTCGTTCATCCGGCCGGGCGACTGGAAGGGTGGCACTTCGGGTTACAGGAGCCGTTATTTCCGAAGGCAGTGGAACCTGTTCACGAGACGGATGCGCACACTGCTCGAACGTCCCTGACAGTGCCGCCGGCCAACCCGGCAAGCACCCGACCGGTGCTAGACTTGGCCTGATTGCGGTGGAATGGCCGCGAGGAGGAGTGCAATGAAAGTTCTGATTCTGGGTGGGGACGGCTTCTGTGGCTGGCCCACCAGCCTGCACCTGTCCAGCAAGGGACACGACGTGCTCATAGTGGATAACCTGAGCCGCCGCAACATTGACAACCAGCTGGAGACTTCCAGCCTGACGCCAATCAGCACCATGAGCGTGCGTCTGGAGGCTTGGAAGGAACTGACCGGCCGGGAAATGCGCTTCGTCAACCTGGACGTGGCAAAGGACTACGACCGGCTGCTGGCACTGATCGAAGAAGAACGTCCTGACGCAATCATCCACTTTGCTGAACAGCGCGCCGCTCCCTACTCCATGAAGAGCTCGCAGAACAAGCGCTACACCGTTGACAACAACACCAGCGCCACCAACAACCTGCTGGTGGCGGTAGTGGAGTCCGGCCTGGACATCCACATCGTGCACCTGGGCACCATGGGTGTGTACGGTTACGGCACCGCCGGCATGAAGATCCCGGAAGGCTACCTGGACGTAACGGTCACCACCGACAGTGGCGAAAGCGTCGGGCAGAGCATCCTCTACCCCACCAATCCCGGCTCGGTCTATCACATGACCAAGACGCTGGATCAGCTGCTGTTCGCCTATTACGCCAAGAACGACGAACTGCGCATCACGGACCTGCACCAGGGCATCGTCTGGGGCACCCACACGGAGCAGACCGCGATGGATGAGCGCCTGATCAACCGTTTCGATTACGACGGTGACTACGGCACGGTCCTCAACCGCTTCCTGGTCCAGGCAGCAGTCGGTCACCCGATCACCGTGCACGGCACCGGCGGGCAGACGCGCGCTTTCATCCACATCCGTGACACCGTGCGCTGCATTGAGCTGGCACTCGGGAATGCGCCGCAGCGTGGCGACAAGGTCAGGATCCTCAACCAGATGACACAGACCCACCGGGTCCGTGACCTGGCGGAGCTGATCAGCAGCCTGACCGGCGCCACAGTCGCCAATGTTCCCAATCCCCGCAAGGAAGACGCGGAGAACGACCTGCACGTCCGCAACGACCTGTTCATCGACCTGGGCCTCAAGCCGACCCTCCTCAATGAAGGGCTGCTGCTTGAGGTGACTGACGTGGCCAGCCGCTACCGTGACCGCGCTGATCTGAGCAAGATTCCGGCACGCAGCACCTGGACGTCCCGCCAGTCCCCGGGCGTGCCCGAAGCGGATCCGGCGCTGAGCTGAGGAACGCGTGCGCATAGCGATCTTCACGGAAACTTTCCTACCGAAGGTTGACGGAATCGTTACGCGCCTGACGCGTACGCTGGAACAGCTCGGTGAGCTGGGCCATGAGGCACTGATTTTTGCCCCGCACAACCCGCCGGCCCAGTACGCCGGGCACCGGGTTGTGCGGGTTCCTGCAATATCATTCAGGCCCTGGTACCCGGAGCTGTTCCTGGGTCTGCCCCGTCCGCGACTGGGCCGGGAACTGGACAACTTCGCTCCGGACGTGGTGCACGTGCTCAACCCTGTGGTGCTGGGCCTGTGGGGCTCGGCCATCGCACTGCAGCGTGACCTGCCGCTGCTGGCGAGCTTCCATACCGACCTGCCCAACTACGTGCAGCACCTGAACCTGTCGTTCCTTACCCCGATAAGCAAGTCAATCCTGCGTGACATCCACAACCT
>CAZPLV010000090.1:0-7178 GCA_964587295.1 uncultured bacterium | reverse complement strand
CGTGTCACCAGGAAGGTACACGCCTTACCTCAGGAGTGCTGTTCCAGTACGTCCAGCAATCCCGGGTCGAGCTCGCCTTCCTCGACCGCGCGGTTGAGCATCTGGATTCCCAGCCTTACGACTTCAGACTTGCTCACCAGGCGCTCGGGGTTTGAAAGCTGATAGGCGGTCTTGGTCAGGAGTGAGTCCTGTTCCTCGGTAATCACGACCTGAAGTCGTTTGCTTTTCTCTCGCTTAGCCACTGTTCCTCCACCCGACATGCGGAGCACTTGACTCCTGCGGTTCGGACGCTGTTGTGGAGGCATGTTAGCATGTGAGGTCCTTTATTGACAATGTGAGAGCTACTGCCTACACTGGTCATACGTTAATTGTGTATGTTACACACGCAGCGTCGACCGTGAAAGTGGGGATTACAATTTGAAGCAGCAAGCTGAAGCATTCATAATCCGCGGCGGAAGCCCTCTGAAAGGCCAACTCACCGTATCAAGCGCCAAGAACTCAGCGCTTTATCTTCTGCTTGCCGCCCTGCTCACCAACGAGCCTGTTGAGCTGCTGGACGTTCCGGATCTGAGTGACGTCCGGGTCACCTGCGAAATTCTTGAACACTTCGGCGTCAAGGTCGAACGTCGCGGCCCGCACCTGATGCTGCATGCCGCCGAACTGACCAGCCACACCGCTCCGTTTGCGCTGGTAAGCAAGATGCGCGCCTCTTTCGTGGCAATGGGCGCACTGCTCGGCCGCATGGGCCGCGCCCGCCTGTCAATGCCCGGAGGCTGCGCCTTCGGACCCCGCCCGGTCGACCGTCACATAAGTGCTTTCAAGGCGATCGGTGTGGACATCAGCGAGGAAGGCGGAGACTTCTACGCCGAAACCCACGGCACGCTTGAGGGCACGGTCACCTTCGCCGCTCCCACGGTAGGCGGAACCCAGAACGTCCTGCTGGCCACCGCCGTCGGTTCCGGTACCGTAATCATCGAGAACGCCGCCCTTGAACCGGAGATTGCCGACCTGGCTGACATGCTCAACTCCATGGGCGCTGACATCCGCGGTGCCGACACTGGCACCATCACCGTTCATGGTGTACCCCGGCTCAGCGGCACGAGCTTCCGGCCGTTGCCTGACCGCATCGAAGCCGGCACCTACATGCTGGCTGCAGCAGCCACCCGTGGCACCATCACCCTCAACCGCATCAGGCGGGATCACCTTACGGCTGTCATCGCCAAGCTGGAGGAAACGGGTGTTCGCGTACTGGATCATGGCGATGAATCACTCATCGTTGATGCGAGCGGTGAGCTTGTTGCCGCTGACGTGACCAGCGCCGAGTATCCGGAGATTCCCACAGACCTGCAGGCGCCGTTCTCGGCGTATCTGGCAACCCTGCCGGGGGCAAGTGTGGTCCGTGACCGCGTCTACCCGGACCGCTTCACCCATGTTGACGACCTGCGCCGTGCCGGTGCCGATGTCGAGATTTTCGAACGCACCCTGATCATCCGGGGTGGCCCGCTCGCTGCAGCCCGGCTGCATGCTGCTGACATCCGCGCCGGCGGGGCAGTCGTGATCGCTGCCCTCGCAGCAACCGGCACTTCAGTGATTACCGGGCTTGAGTTCATTGACCGGGGCTACGAGGACATGTCCGGCCGTCTCTCCGGTCTTGGTGCCACCATCAGCCGGGAACATACCCCGGCACCCGGCACGTCACCAAGTGCCGGCCTTCCCGTGCTCAGGGACGCCGCTCAGGGCACTGACTGACAGCAGACTGAAAGAAACAGTCAAACATCAACACCAGGATCCGGCTTTCACCCGTCAGCCGGATCCTTCTTCTGTACCCGGTGCCTCATCCTCATCCAGCTGACCGGCTTCAGGTCCGGCCAAAGGTCCGGCTCCAGGTGCTCCTTCGGCTTCCTGCAGCGGACCGAACTCCCCGAAGTCGATGGAGCCGTGGTCCGGCAGCGCATAATCATCCGGATCGGGGTCATCGCCTTCGTAATTGGCGGGCGCTGACGCCGGTTCTTCCGCAACTTCAGAATTGCCGGAGGAAGCGGCCGGCCCGGCCACGTCATCAGTGCCACGGAACACACCAACCCTGGGGAGGCTCTCCGGGTCATCCTCCGGGTCATCTTCCAGGTCATTCACTGGCGACTCAGCTGCACCGGCCAGCGGGGCTGAGTCAGCCTGCCCGGTTTCCACCGGGACTGAATCTGAATCAGCGTCTTCAGGCTGTGCGGCAGCAGGTTCGTTTTCAGGCTCCACCGCAACGACGGCCGGCTCCCCGACCTCAGGTGTTTCGTCCCCGGCCACAACAGCCTCGCCTGCGTCCGGAACCTCCGCTTCGGGCTCCTCCTCAGGCACCGGTGCTGCCTCTTCGGTACGCCGGGCCGTGGAACTGAACCCGCGCATGATCAGACCCACGCCTGCCAGGCCGATGCCTGCAGCCATCAGGGCGAGCCAGAGCGTGTTCGGGTTCTCAATTGTGTTCACCTCAGTAACCGGCAGTACGCCGCCCGTCAGGGCAGACTGCTGTGCTTCATCGGTCAGGGCAAGTACGTCGATGACAGGGAAGGACTGCTCAGCGGATGAGAATGCCCAGGGGCTCAGGGACTGGGAGAGCGGACGCCAGCCGGTTTCGTGAAAGGGCGAGTACAGACCGGTGACCGCAGCCAGGCGCGGCTCCGGAACCGGCGGCTCGGCGGTGATGATGTAGAGGTACTCATCAATAACCTGAAGTTCGGGGGTGAACTCGACAGCTGCACCATCAACGGCACGGAAAGCCGTGACGTGGTCCCCGGTCAGCTGGAAAGCGTAACGCCAGCTCTCACCTTCAGGGAGAACCAGACCGGAGCCGGGCAGGAGCTCTGACACTCCAGTCTCAGCGTCCCCCACGTAGATTTCAATAATCGGATGCGAAAAGCCGTTCTCCAGGCCCAGGGGGTTTGCATATGAGCCCAGCTGCACCCGCAGTTCCAGGGATTCACCTTCCAGCACACTGACTTCCTGCAAGTCAAACGGCGCGAGGTTGCGGTAAAGCGCGCTGGTCGGTGCTGTGAGGGACTCTGCGGCAGTTGGACCGACTGAAGGATCGGTGATGGTGAGCAGGGCGAATGCGACAAAAGCAGTGAACATCAATAAGCATCCATTCAGCGGTGAGCACGTGCCCAGCCGTCAGACTGCAGCTTCCTGGCGTAGTGGACCAGCCAGTCAGCCAGTACGTCCGAGTCATGGTACGCCTGCTCCGAACTTGCCAGCAGGTCAAGGAGTACATAGTGAATTCCCTGGGCTTCAAACTCAGCGGAATCGAATGCGACGCTTTCGGCCTGCTCCAGCAGGTATGCCGAACTGCGAGCTTCGTCCAGCGGCTTTGAATTGATCACCACGGTGTCTGGCCACACTCCCAGATGGTCATGGAGTGCACGGACATGCCCGAACGCACTGAGTCCGTCGGTCTCCCCGGCTTCAGTCATGATGTTGCAGACGTAAACAAGCCTTGCCTTGCTCTCCTTAAGCCCTGCCCTGACCCCGGGTACCAACAGCGGCGGCAGGGTGCTGCTGAAGAGGCTTCCCGGGCCGAGCACGATCAGGTCGGCCGCGGCCAGACTGGCCGTCACCCGCGGCAGTGTCGCCACGTCGGCCGGCTCAATCCTCAACCGGGTCAGTGCCCCCGGAACCTCACGCAGTGCACTCTCGCCGCGCACCTCGCTGCCATCGATCTTGGTGGCAACCAGCGACACCGGCCTGGTGGCCGCCGGGTAGACCCGGCCCTTGAGGTCAAGCAGGGAATTAAGGGTGTCGATTGCTGCACCGAAGTCGCCCTGCACCTCCATAAGGGTGGTGATAAGCAGGTTGCCGAAAGTGTGGCCCTGCAGCTCCTGACCGCGTACGAAGCGATATTCAAGCAGGCGGCCCAGTTCCTTGTCGCGGTCCGACAGCGCTGCGAGGCAATCGCTCAGATCCCCGGGTGCGGGCATGTCGAAAGCCTGCCGGAGCCGACCTGAGGAACCGCCGTCATCGGCCACTGACACTACGGCAGTGAGATTGGAAGTGTGCTGGCGCAGACCGCGCAGCAGCATGCTGAGGCCGGTACCGCCGCCCACTGCCACGATGCGCGGACCGCGGGACAGGCGCAGTTCCTCAAACAGTACCTCAGCAGCCTCGCTCGGCCGTTCCAGCCAGTGTGAGAGCAGTGACCGGTTGAGTCTGCCCACGGCCGAAACGGCAATGAAGGTACCGGTAATCACGATCAGCAGGGAGGCCCATATGCCCCAGCGCTCCCAGCGGGAGCTGACCAGTATGTTCTCTATCGGATCACTGAGCAGCTGCCTGTCACCGGCCAGAAACCACAGCACCAGCAGCAGCGCACCGATCACGAGCAGCACACCGCCGAGGACAGCCACCGTAACGTGCCGCTTCACCCCCATACCCGGAGTCAGCCACAGCCGCATGGAACTCAGGCGCTGCCAAGGCTGTGGTTTTGTCACTTCCTGTGCTCTTCCAGTGCGTCACTCAGATGGCGGTGTTCCACGCTGACGAGAAATTCGCTGCCGAGTTCCCGCTGCAGGCGTTCAGTGACTGCAACCGAGCGGTGCTGTCCGCCGGTGCAGCCTATGGCGACCGTGTACTGCACCCGGCGACCTCCGGCAGCCAGCCGGGTCATGAGCTGAATGAACTCAAGGATGCGGTCCAGGATCACCTGGCCTCCTGATTCCAGCACGTAACTCGCGACAGCAGGTTCGGTGCCCGGCAGACTGCGCAGCTCGGGATCATAGTAAGGATTTGGCAGTGACCGCACGTCCAGGACCATGTCCGCATCACGTGGGGCGCCCCGTTTGAAACCGAACGAAACCAGCTGCAGACGGAAGCCGCCACCATCGCCATATTTGCGGCTCAGCCGGTCACGCAGCTGGGCGGCTGACAGCTCCGTCGTGTCGATTGCCACTGAAGCCACGGCCCGCACGGATTCCAGCGCGTCGTTCTCACGGCGGATGTCGGATTCCAGCGTGCCTTCCGATAGCGGATGGACCCGCCTGGTGAAGCTGTAACGCCGGATCAGGCTTGCTTCATCAGCCTGCAGGAAAATCAGTTCCGGGTCAAAACCAGCGTCGCGCAATGCCTCGAAACCCGCGGGAACATCGGCAAGGAAGCGTTCTGTACGTGCGTCGACAGACATGACAATACGTTCCTCGCCGCGTTGTCGGGCCGCTCTGGCAAGCTCGAGCCACAGGCTGGGCGGGAGGTTGTCAACCGCGAAGAAGCCCAGGTCTTCAAGTGTCTGCAGCGCCGTTGTCTTGCCGGCACCGCTCTGGCCGGAGAGAATAAGGGTTCTGTATGCCGGTTCGCTCACTGTCCGCTCCAGTCAATCAAAGGTTCGACAATGCAGGCCGTGACCAGGCTTCCACGCTCCATGACGGCCGACATGCCCGTCTGCCAGATCAGCTGACCAGGGCAGACCAGCCTGCGGCCACCCGGCGTGTGAGCCAGGATTACCTGACTGCCAGCCATGGTCACCTGTTCAAACTGCAGGGACCGGCCTGAAACCGGCGCAGTTGCAGGCTCGATTTCCGTGAGCAGCCGCCACTCGTTGTTGCGCATGCGCACGAAGCCGGTGTGACCCGCAAGATGGACCCGGAAGATGATCTGCTGACTGTCCTGGGACTGTACTCCCCAGTCTGTGGGCTTGATGAAACCAATGTCATCGTTCACGCAGAAGCCGGCCGGTGCTCCGTCCGTGAACGGCACAACAACCGCCTCGCTCGTGTAGGCGGGCGTCATGAAGTCGGCAAGCCACTGGGCCAGATCCCGTCGGTTGAAACAGCCGATGCGTACCCGGGCGTACTGCTGGCCCTCAAACATCGTGAATTCCGTATAGGCATCAAAGCCGTGATCGCGGAGTTCAGTCCGTGCGTCCTGCGCCTGCCGGTAATCGGGGAAGGCAACGGTCTGAACGGTCCACAACTCCTGTGCGCTGGCCATACAAACGCCCAGGAGCAGGAGTGCCACCAGCCGGAAGCGGACCGTTCGGAACATCTACAGCAGACCCTTGGTGGATTTCAGACTGCTGCCGGTTACCGAGACAGCTTTGCCGAGACTGCGCGCGAATGCCTTCATGATGGCCTCGCAGACGTGATGCGCCTCCACACCTGCCAGCACCCGTACGTGCATGTTTGCCCCCGCGTGATTGCAGAAGCCACGCAGGAATTCGCGCATGTGGTGAACGTTGAAGCCGCCGGCGTCGCCTTCAAAACCGGCCGGATTGAATTCCAGCCATGAGCGGCCGGACAGGTCAAGTGCCAGCTGAATGAGTGTTTCATCCATCGGTACGAGTGCATCCGCGTAACGCTCGATGCCGCGCCGGTCACCCAGTGCCTCTTTTATGGCCTGCCCAAGGGTGATCCCGCAGTCTTCAGCCAGATGATGCACGTCGATATGCAGGTCGCCAGTTGCCTGCACATCCAGGCCGAAGTCTCCATGACGCTGCAGCTGCTCCAGCATATGGTCAAGAAAACCGTGACCGGTGCGGATACTGCCCAAGGCACCTGAGTCCAGGTCGATGTTCATGCTTATGTCCGTCTCGGTCGTCTGCCTGTGAACGTGCGCGTGCCGCGCCTTGATCTCTGAACCTGTACCCGTCACTGTTCACTGCCTTTCTGTCTGTCGTTCGTCATGATAGCCGCCAGTGCAGTGAGGAAGGCACTGTTCTCCGCCGGCAAACCGGCGCTCACGCGCAGGCAGCCACTGAGGCCGGGCAGGTGATCCTGTCTCCGTACCAGCACACCGTGCTCCAGCAGGCGAGCGTGCACCCTGGCAGCATCGTCAACCCGGAACAGGATGAAATTGGCGTCACTCGGATAAGCCTGCACTCCGGTGATGCCGCGGAGGCCGTCACTGAGCCGCTTGCGTTCGCTTATGATCTGCCGCACGTTCACGTCAAGCTCTGTCTGATGGCTGATAACAGCCAACGCCAGTTCCTGCTGCAGATCCGACACGGAAAACGGCAGCAGTACCTTGCGGAGCTCACTGGCTACTGCCGGTGTGCTGAGTGCGTAACCCAGGCGCAGACCGGCGAGACCGGCGGACTTCGAAAGCGTGCGGAGGACAACCACGTTCTCGTTCCTGGCCAGCCCGCTGAAATCGCTGCGGGCAAACTGGTGGTAGGCCTCGTCAATCACCAGCAACCAACGGTCTGC
>CAZPLV010000089.1:0-7180 GCA_964587295.1 uncultured bacterium | reverse complement strand
CCAGGCCCAGCACCAGTGCAATCCCCATTCCGAGGAGCGTCGCCTGGATGGTCACAATCATGCCGCGCAGCAGCATCGGCAGGATGGACCATGCGAAGGTCCAGTTGTTGGTCAGGTCCCATTCATATCCGAAAAGCATCAGCTGGCCCTGCCGTTCACATTGCCGGTGCGGCGCCGGATCACTACCTCAAGCCAGCGCATGAGCCCGATGAAAATCAGCGACAGCACGAAGTACATCAGCAGCGTCAGCGTGTAGATGGGCACCGTCTGGAAGGTGATGTTGCGCAGGTTCTGGGCTGCGAAGGTGAGGTCCATCAGCGTAATCAGCGAAACCAGCGCCGTGTTCTTCACGTTCTGCACCACGAGGTTGCCGAACGGAGGCATCATCTCCGGCAGCGCCTGCGGGATATACACGCTCCACAGGGAGTGCACGCTGCCCAGGTTGAGAGCCGTCACGGCCTCGCGCTGACCTTGCGGCACGGACTGCAGTGCACCGCGGATGACCTCAGCCCCATAGGCACCGATATTAAGTGACAGCGCCAGGACACCGGCTGTCATCGGGTCCAGCCGCACACCGAGCAGCGGCAGGGCAAAGAACAGCCAGAACATCTGCACGAGCAGCGAGGTGCCGCGGAAAATCTCAACGTAAGTGACGCTGAGCCAGCGGACCGGCGCATAACGCGAAAGCTTGCCGATGCCACTGGCGAAAGCCAGCACGGCACCGAAAGCCGTTGAATACAGGGCCAGCTGAATCGTGACAAGAGTGCCACGAAGCAGGCCCGGAAGGAGATCAAGATAAATATCCATGTGAAAATGGGGGTGGGACGCCGCTTGGGCGGCGTCCCGGAGAGTCAGTTACCTCAGAAGTGGGTTACGTTGCAGAGGTCGGCAGTGTTGGCTGCAAGTGCCTCGTCAACGTCGACGTCGGAGAGACCGTAGCCGGTAAGGATTTCACGGTACTCGTCGGTCTGCTGGAAGGCTTCAAGCTCGGCATTGAACGCATCACGCAGTTCTTCGTTCTCGAGCTTGAAGGTGAAGCCGCCCCAGCTGCGGATCGGCTCGCCACCGATGACCGGAGTCTGGAAGCCTTCGGCCGGCTCAACGCGGTCGGAGTTCTCAGCCAGGTTGGCGACGGTCAGACCGGTTGCAGCGTAGGCATGCACACGGCCGGCTTCAACGGCGGAGAGGGCATCCTGGTTGGTCGGGATCATCACGAGCTGGTTCTGGCCAATGCCGTAGCTCTGGGCGAAGTCGAGCTGGTCAGCACCGCTCATGAGGCCCATAAGCAGCTCCGGGTTGTCGACGAAGTCGTCATAGCTGGTGATGCCTTCGGGGTTACCGGCGGCAACAAGCATGCCTTCACCGTAGCTGGAGCTGGGCGTGGAGAACAGCACCTGGCCGCAGCGGTCCGGCAGGATGGCCTGCTCGGCGGCAACCATGTCGAAGCGGTCAGCCATGAGGCCCGGGATGAGTGAGCCGAACTGGGTGACTACCCACTGGATGTCACTGATGCCCAGGTTGTTCAGCACTGCAGTGGCAACGTCCGGGGCGATGCCCTCGGCCTGGCCGGCTGCATTTACGAAGCCGTAGGGTACTTCGTTGGCAGTGGCAATCTGGATGTAGCCGCGCTCCTGGATGTCCTCGAGTGTGGTCTGTGCGCTGGCGATGCCGGCGAGACCGATGGTCAGTGCGGCGCCTGCTGTAAGAAACTTCTTGGCAATGCTTTTCATGTAATGGGTACCTCCAAAAGGTACTTGTCTGGAACTTGCGCGCCGTGCCCTGTGCACAACGCTCTTCTGAATGGCGGGACCTTCACTGGTGGCGACGGCCCCGCAGAACAGCTGGGGTTCATCGGTGCTTTCACGGCCCGGTCAGTCTCCCAGGACTGCGCGCAGGAATTCCTGTGTGCGCGGGTTCTCCGGTTCCGTGAATATCTTCTCAGGCTTGCCTTCCTCAGCCACCCTGCCTGCATCGAAAAACACGACCCGGTCGGCAACGTCCTTCGCGAAGCGCATTTCGTGCGTCACGAACAGCATTGTCATCTGGGTATCGCGTGCGAGTTTACGCAGGATCTCAAGAACCTCACCGACGAGTTCGGGGTCCAGCGCCGAAGTAACCTCGTCAAACAGCATCACGTCCGGCTCCAGTGCCAGTGCCCGGGCGATTGCCACCCGCTGCTTCTGACCACCGGAAAGTTGCGCCGGAAATGCATCCGCCTTGTCAGCAAGCCCGACCATGTCAAGCAGTTGCATGGCCTGATCGTTCGCTTCCTGACGCTTGCGCTTCTGCACGTGAATCGGTGCCTCGGTGATGTTGCGCAAGACACTCATGTTGTTGAACAGGTTGAAGTGCTGGAACACCATACCGATGCGCCTGCGGGCGTTCCGCAGATGCTTCCGGTTGGCGGGCCGTGCGCGGCCCGATGCGTCCTCCGTGTGCCACAGTGGCTCATCACCAATGTAGATGCGGCCGGAGTCCGGCTTGGTCAATGTCATCAGTACCCGAAGGATTGTGGTCTTGCCACTTCCGCTGGGACCGATGATCGCCAGTTTCTCATTCTCGGCCACCTGGAAATCCAGGTCATCGAGAACTTTCAGATCCCCATAGCTCTTGCTGACTTTCTCAAAGCGGATGAATGCATCCGTATCAGCACTCTGCACAGTGTTCGCAGCGCCCGTAGGCAGGGGATCGTCAGGTTCGGTTGTAAAGGTGGACTGGATCGGTTGCCTCCGTATCAGGTCCTTGAGCTGCGCCTTGTTCAAGGGCGACGCAGAAGTCGAGACCGGGTTGGCACTTCCGAGATTAACAGAAGCTGGGCTTCGGCGCTCACTCAAATGAATGCGCGCCTGGTTTCAGGAGCCACATGCTGGTATTGCAGCAATTACGGCATAGTTGCCGCGTTGGCCCCATAGTCGGACACGAACATAATACAACACGACGTAGTTGCGCCGCACGGATAAGTACCCTAAGGGTTGCGGCTTCTCCTGTCAACCGTGCTGGTTACTGTTGCGGAGCCGGCTCTTGCAGACGCCGGCTCCGCAACAGTAACCAGCACGCCGTTGGACACGGATTCCCGCAATCTGTTCGGTGTGGGCCTACGACGTTAAACCGGGGGTTCATGTTTTTTTCATAAATGGGGAATCTGGCAATAAGGAGGGGCGCCCACCGGCGAAATGCCGGGAGCGCCCCTTCCTGTGAGTCAGATGACTGGTCTAGTACTGACCACCCGTCAGCAGGTCGAGTTTGAAGTAGAGACCGCCGGCTGTGTCGGACGTGATGCCCCGGAAGCCCCCGAACGTGTAGCCGATGCCAAACCAGACTTCCTCGACGATCCGGGCCTGCAGTTCGGCGCTCGCGCCGTAACTGACCGAGTCAGTGCCGGGCTGCCACAGGACGTGGCCGCCGAGGCCGAGGCCGAGCAGCAGATCCCAGTCTGCAACAGCTGGTTCGAAATAGCCGATACCGAACAGTGACGCCTGGTAGGCATTGCCGGCAGGGTCATCAAGCAGGACGCGGTAGGCCAGGTTGGGGCGCAACTGGAAGCGGTTGACGAAGTTCAGTGTTGGCGCCAGTTCACCTTCCAGAAGCGAACCGGAGTCGCGGTTGATCATGCGGTGGTAGGTCAGCAGGTTAAGTGGACCGCGCTTCAGCGAATAGGCAACCGACAGGCGCCCTTCCAGCGTCGGCAGCACCTGGTAATTCGCGTCGAATGCCAGGTTCTGGTCCACGCTCAGCTGACCGCTCGCACCGGCGCGGAACACCAGCTTGAAGCCGGATGCAGAATGGGCGACCTCGCCTCCCAGGGTAGCCACCAGCGAGTCGTTGCGGTAACGGACGGCTGCCCCGCCGCCGGTTTCCATGCTGCCGTCGTTCAGCGAGCGGGTCACACCGGCGTGCAGGTCGAGCGAAACATTGTCACTCAGGCTGAACGGTGCGCGCACGCCGAAGCGGGCCAGGTTGCCGCGGCCCGAAGCAGTCGGCAGCTGATAGGACAGGTCCAGCTCGGCATTGCCGACGCGCTGCACCAGGCCGATCGTGCCGTCCAGTGAGTTGCCCCAGACCAGCTCGAAGGCTGCACGGGCGCTCAGGTTGTCGTTGATGCGGTAGCTGACTGTCGCGGTGCTGGTGGACTGTTCAGCTGCGGCCAGCGGCTGGTCATGCTCCAGGCTGCCTGAAAAATCCCCGTAAAGAACACCGAGTCCGGCGGTTGCACTGAAGAAGCTGCGTTCCCATGTGTAGGCAATGCCGGCGGACAGGCTCAGGCTGGCCTGGTCAAACAGGAAGTCGTGCGTGTAGGCCAGGCTGGTGCGGTTTGAGCGGGTGCCTGTGGCGTGGGCGAACTGCAGGCGGCTGTTGGCACTCAGCGCGTAAGCAACGCTGGCGCGGCCCGTGTGGGTCACGTAATCAGCGAAGGTAAGGCCCAGCTGTGCCCGCACGTCAAACACTCCGTCGGTCCAGCTGCCGCTGAAGCCGGCCCGGACGTCAGTGACGTTGTAGGCGGCGCCGACAGCCATTCACGCCCATGCCGGTGTTTTCGACAATCACCAGGTATGTCACCCGGTCCCCGGCATCCAGGTTCTCGAAGTCATAGTTGAATTCGGCAGCGCCCCGGTTGGTAGAGGTTATTACTCCCGGCACCACTTCCGGATCAGTAATGTGACTGCTGTCTCTGTTCCGGATAACACCGTTACTGATATTCAGTTGCGGCCGGGTGTAACGCAGCTGGGCCAGCTGGTTGCTGACGGCCTCAAAGGTTTTATCAATGTTGTAATCCTGAACCTCAAGCAGGTTGGTGATGAACAGGCCGTCCGTCAGTACGGTGTCTTCAACTTCAACCGTGTAGAGAAGTTCGAAGGAGGCGGGCGTAACGTTGCCGTCCCGGGTAAAGCTTCCGAAGTCAAAGGTCACTGAGTTAGCAGTGCTTGAGGCACTGGGTGCGATTGGGTGGCTCGCCGCGGGCACCCAGGTTTCAACCGGCCCACCCTCTTCGTCGAGCAATCCAGTTGTGACAAAGCACGCTTGATTAGCGCCTGGATGCTGGTTTCCGCCGTCGCATGCTCCAACAACAGTCGGAGCCGTTGCAACGAATACGGGCAGCGGCAGGTAATCCGTAAGCGTCAGTTCATGGAAAGAAAGTACGCCAAGGTTCACGCGCAGGCGGAATGTGACAGTATCGCCCGGCGCGACGCTCGGCCGGGCTCCGCCAGTTACCGCTGTGTCATTGACAAACGCCACCGCTTTGCTGGCCGTAGCCTGCGGAATTTCAACAGTAGCGGTCCCCAGCGAACTGTCACGAATGTCAGCCAGGTTCAGATTTTCTACCCAGAGGACCTCGCCTGCCATTGTGGCGGTATTGGCAAGCGAGTCGTTTTGGACAACATGCAGGTTTTCGTCTGCACGGTACGTGTCAAGAACTTGTGCCTCGAACGTAATCCAGCCCGTGGTCCCACCGTGTGCATCACAGGTGAGGGGACCGCCACCTGGTTCAACGCATGCGCCGAGCATGTCCCCGTCATCTTCATGATCGCCAAGGATCTGCTGGACGTCGAATGTGAGCACTTCTTCGTGGTTGTTGTTGAAAGTACGATTCGTCTCGTCCACCCAGTTGCTGGGGTTATTGACGGAGGGTGTGTACGAAGCACCACGCCGGGTGTAGCTGAATTCGACGGAATCAGCTACGTAGAGCAGCCCATCGGGCAGTGGGTCCGTAATGACCACGTTCCTGAATGCAGAAGCGTCGGAAATCTGGAACTCGAGAGCGAACCTTACGGTATCACCCGGCAGGCTGGTGATGGTTTCGGTCCGGGCAAATGGATCCGGCGTGCCGTCATCAACCCATTTCTGCAGCCGCAGCGTGCCGTTGCCAAGCGCAGGGTGGCTCGGCTCCGGTGACTGGCTATTCGTGACTATGAGCGGGTAGCTGTCAGAATCATTGACCGTTTGCGGCCCTGGCCTGCCCAGGTTGCCACCCCAGCTGCCCGCAGCGTCAGCGTGGTTGACACCTTGCGGTCCGGGGGCGGTACCCGTCTGTTCACCTGAAGCATCGGTGACGTTCAGGTAGAAGTCAAATGAAACAGTGACGCTTCCTCCATCAGAACCTGCGACTACAGCATCAGTGGGGAATGAAACGACCAGGTCCGTGTCACTGCACGGTCCGACATTGTCCTCGTTTGTAGCTGTGATTGTGCAATTGCTGTCACCGTGATCGAATACGGCGGAATGCGTCGGAGTGCCGGTAATTCCGGAGAAAGTGAGATTAAGACTGTCGTTGATGTATACAAGTGAGGTGGGCAGATTATCAGTGATAATCAGTTGGCTGATGGTCTGGCTGGGCGCAATCTCGACTTCAATTTCGAAGGTGTACTCGAAATTGCTGCCGATTGCCGTGTCACCTTCGGGCGCAATCAGTCGTTTGTCAACCCCGATTAGCAGCGGTGTCACTTGTGCCGTATCCAATACCTGCTGGAGAAGTGATGGATCCCC
Source organism: uncultured bacterium (assembly GCA_964587295.1). Taxonomy (GTDB): domain Bacteria; phylum Deinococcota; class Deinococci; order Deinococcales; family Trueperaceae; genus CALDPK01. Next base: position 697 of record CAZPLV010000089.1, on the reverse strand, counting down.
GTCCTCAGGCTGGCCACCTGGTGGTGGCATGGGATTGTCAAGCGGATCCGTACCGTACCTGAAACCACTGCCCACATCCAAGGTGATAGGTGCGCCAGGTGCGACCTGGTCGTTTATGGACAACTCAACATCAAAATTGATTACAGGCTGGTCCTGGGTTATGGAGCCGAACGGCAGCTCCAGGACATAGAGTGTAGCGCCGGGGGTTCCAGTGATTATGACCGGTAGTCCGTCTACGTCTTTTACGAAGGGATGTGCAAGATCGCCATTAATATCAAACGTATGTGGCCCACTGTAATCAAGTGAACCGCCCAGATAGTCTGTGTCAGCAAAAGTGAGCGGCGTGTAACCAGGTGCAGGTGTGGCAAATGCCGGCGGCAACACTAAATCCACATAGGGACCGTAGCCAACTTCGTCCCCAGCATTTTCGAATGAGACAGGAATCGAAACCGTGGTACCGAGAAAACTCGATGCATTTCCCGCTGTAGCAACCGGCGACGCTCCCGAAGCTAACAATCATCTTCAGGACCATCAATTGTACGAGCTGCCCTACCTCACCCCAAAGCCGACAAACCCGTCAGCTCCCGCCCGACAATCAACGTATGAATGTCGTGAGTACCCTCGTACGTATCGACAGTCTCCAGGTTCAGCATGTGCCGGATTGTATGGTACTCAAGCGTAATCCCGTTCGCACCAA
>CAZPLV010000088.1:0-7184 GCA_964587295.1 uncultured bacterium | reverse complement strand
GGGCAGCAGTATCGAGCGGGTGAATGCCGCAAAGTCGAAGCCGATGATGCTGATGATCCTTGCGTTGAGCTCTGTCAGCTTGTCGGTCTCGGTGACCCGCTTCCACTTTCCGTCCGTGAGCAGCTCGAGTCTGGCTGACTTGCTTACTGTCCCGCTCGCCCGCCGTTCCATCACCCGGACGACGCGGTAGGTGCCGGAAGCAGCCTCAAACTGCAGCTCCACCGCCAGCCGTTGCCTGTCGGTATTTATCAGGCTGTCGACCATCCGGCTCTGGCGCGCGGTCACTCCGTAGAGGGCGAAGCTCAGCGCATCCAGAATGAGTGTCTTGCCGGCACCGGTCGGTCCGGTTATAGCGAACAGTTCCAGATCCTCAAAGCTGATCACCTGCTGCTCGGCAAAGCGGGCGAATCCTTCGAACTGCAGCCGCAGTGGCGTCATGCGTTGTCGTCCTCTTCATGCGCGCTTCCGTACAGCTCCCGGAATGCAGCGGCCAGTTTCTCTGACGGCTCCTGCTGCCTGGTGCTCAGGCAGTAGCGCCGGTATTCCGCCTCAAGGTCAAGCTGGCTGGCGTCTGTTATTGCCTCAGGCAGTTCAGCTTCCTCACCCTTGAGCTCGCTTAGCACGGCAACCGTGTTGGGCAGCTCACGCATGATGCGTTCACGGATGCCGGGCATGGGTTCATCGAGCTGCAGTCGCAGTTTCAGCCAGCCGTCGAACCCGGCAAGATCGCCACTGCGCCGCTCGAGTTCCGCCAGGCTGAGCCGATGCTCCACCAGTCTGCGGCCGCTGCGTATCCGGATCTCCGCGACCGTTTCAGCCGGCCTGCCGGGAGTCAGCTCCACAATCCAGGCGAACTTGTCCTGGCCCGCCTCGCCGAAGTCCAGCTGCAGCAGACTGCCCGCGTAGCGGCCCCGGTAGTCCTGGAGTCCGCTGATATTCTGCGGTTCATGGATATGGCCGAGTGCGACATAACTGACAGAGCCGGGAATCAGGCTGCTGCCGAGCAGATAGTGCTCGCTGCTGTGGAACTCGTACTCAGAGCGCGACAGCCTGGCGCCTTCCATCGTGCCGTGCATCATCAGCAGGTTCACGCTGTCATTGCGGAAACTGCGGCTCAGATCAAGGATCAGGTCACCCATCATCTTGCGGTAGTGCGGCTTGCGTTCGGCGTCTGAGCGGTCCAGTTGCAGTTCGGCGCTCAGCAGTCGCCGCTCGGAAGCAAATGGCAGCGCCGCCACCTGCACTTCGGTGTCACGGACCTGATAGCGCAGCAGGCCCCCCTGCCGGTGGGTACGGACTTCACCGACGACCTGGGCACCGGTGCCGGCCAGCAGCCCTGCCACCGCGTCAAGCCGCCTCGGTGAGTCGTGGTTTCCGGCGATCACCGCACTGGGAATGCCGGCTTCCTTCAGCTGTGAGAAGAACCCGTAAACGGCGGACTCGGCCTCAGCCGGCGGATTGCGGGTGTCAAACACGTCCCCGGCAACCAGCACCAGGTCGACCTCCCGGGAACGGGCGGCCTCGGCAAGCTCGTCCAGGGCGGCACGCAATTCGGCGCTGCGGTCCCGGCCCATGAGATTGCGGCCGGCATGCCAGTCAGCCGTGTGCAGGATGCGGACGGGACGCTCAGTCAAGCAGATCCTCCAGCTCGTCCTCGTCAGGCAGGCTCACCGCTTCGGCACGCCTGGTCGCCCAGGCCGGGAACGGGAAGCTGACCAGCACGGGCGCGGGAACGTCGGGCTGGTTGACGATCATGGTTCCCGGGGTCAGGATGGTGGCGCGCTGCCGCATCGTTGCCTGCAGGTAGCGGTACTCGCTTCGCTCCGCCTCGGCCGTATCAAGCCGGCCGGTGATGCGGACCGCGGCGTTGCTGACCACGCGCCGTTCAACCTCACTGGCTGTCTGCTGGGCGCCGATCAGGATCACTCCCAGGCTGCGCCCGCGTTCCGCGATGTCAAGCATCACGTCCTTGATCGGGCTGTCACCCTCTGCGGGTGCATACTTGTTCAGCTCATCCAGCACGACAAACACCTTGCCGTCATCCCGGCCGGTCTCCCGCCGCTCGAACACCTGGCGCAGCAGCACGCCGACGGTGAACATCTGGGCAACCTGGGGCAGCGAGTGGATGTCAATCACATTGATCTGGCTGCCTGAGTCCAGCACCTGCGGCCGGGCTGCCTCAAGGGTCCGGGCCGGCACGTCACCGCGGACCAGGCGGCCGAGGTGCCGGGCTGCGCCACGGAGGCGCCGTACCAGCGCCTCACGGGTCTGCTTCGGCTGCCGGGCCGTCCAGCGCGTTTCGCCCTCGCCGTCATTGGCGATGAGCAGGTGGTCCTCGATCACCTCAATCAGTCCGTCCAGGGTTTCAATCCGCTGGCGCTCGCCGGTCAGTTCACGTGCGTCCCGTTCCAGCAGGTCTGAACTTTCATCGTCCCGGATGCGCCCCTGTGCCGAAGCCGCCTCCTGCCTGGCTGCGGCGTCCACGAGCAGCCAGGGACCTTTCTGGCCCCGCGCCAGTTCCCTCAGTCGGGCCGTGACGTTATCGACCAGAAAGCCGATGCCGCTCATGTCCCGGTGTCCGCTCAGCATGAATGGCAGCAGCCCGTCGCGCGCGAATTCAAGCAGGCTCCAGCAGTACGGTTTTATGCGCGGATCATCCTGCTCCTCGGCCAGCAGGTCACCGCCGTGTGCCGTCGCCAGAGCCGGGCTGCGCACCGACACACTGGTGAACGGACCCTGCGGCAAGCCGAGCAGTTCATAGCGGTTGCTGCTGAAACCACTTCGTTCCAGCCACTCGTTCTCCTGTTCCTGGAAGCGGCTGTTCGGCTGGTCCAGATAGAAGAGGTCACGGCCCTTCACGTTGAAGACAATGGCCCGGGAGTTGGCGGCGTCCTGCAGCAGCAGTTCGCCTGATTTCCCGCGGGAATTGAACAGGCTGTAGAGCAGGAACAGTGCGTAGCTGGTCTTGGTGGCCACCCCGGAGATGCCGCTGATGTTCACGTGGCCGCCCTTGCTGCCGTCAATGAAATCAAGGTTGAGTGAGGCGGGTTCACCGTTGCGGAGTACACCCGCGGGAAGCGGCCGCTCCATCCTGTCAGTGAACAGGGCCTTGGCCAGCAGGGCGCCACGGGCCAGGAAGACCGGGTCGCCCGGTGCAGGCGGAATGAACTCCTCAGGTTCCACGCGGGTTGTACGGACCCGCGCCACGTAGCTGACATGCGCCGGGAGCAGGCCCTGCGCCACCAGGGCCGTGTCTCCGTCAAACTGGACGCCTTCGAGCCTGCGGGTCACCTGGTCCACCACTCCGAAAAACTCAATCACACGCGCCGGATCGGCCGGGTCAGGCACGATCACGGCAACCAGTTCATCCAGCTGCACCTTGCTGCCGGCGGCAACAGCGAAATGAAACTCAAGCGGTGCAGCTGCTTCGGTACCCAGAACCACTCCGAGCTGTTCAGCATCAGCGTGCAAAATATTCCCTCACAATCCGGCGGCGCACCAGCTGGTTGTCACCCATGCGCCGCTTCAGTTCAGCCTCAAGTGCGCGAATCGGCAGCAGCTGCTGCGGGGCGCGCGGGTCCTGGTGTGCCTGACTTGAGTAGCGTGGCAGCTCACGGCAGGACCACTCAGCCACACTGAGCACAAACTCACCCGGCCGGTCCTGACCGGGGCTGGCGGCCACCTGCAGCCGTACCGTGCCGGCCAGACTGTAGTACCACGGTGCGGGATCGCGCAGCCTGAGCACCCATTCGAAGTGCACTGCGTTCCCGGAGCCGACCCGGTAAAGCGGCGTGCGCTCCCCTGCCCTCAGGTTGCGGGCCACCTCAAGCTGTTTACCGCTGAGCCGCTGCAGACTGGTTGTCTTTATATAGCCGACCAGACGCTCGCCATGGTCATGCAGCGGCAACGGCCCGTCCGTGATGATCAGTGCCTCCGGTTCGAGCTGTGCGAGTGTGCTCGCCAGATAGCTCTCCTCGAGGCGCATCCTGTTCTGCAGCGCCTGCATGATGGCCTCAGGATCGGTACCGGGCACCGGCTGCGGACTGAACACCAGGTCGCCGCTCCAGCCGTCACCGGCCTGGAGGACGACCGGCTCATACTGCTGGCCGGAGCCAATGAAGCACCAGCGTCCGAGACGCAGGTCAGGATGGAACTCAGCCGGCAGGCCCGTACGTACGGTAACGGCACCGACCGCGGTCACGCCGAGGCCGCCATGGGCGTGCAGGCTGCCGTCTTCCTCAAGATGAACCCGGGCTTCCATGCGGCGGGTTCCATCGATGAACACCAGGTGACGCAAGTCCGTGGCGCCGGCGGCCGGGGCCGTGATTGGCCGCCAGTCGTCTGCGGGCAGCTCCGCGGCCAGGTCCACGTTCAGGTCGGCAGGATCCGCTGCAGAATCAGCAGCATAGGCCGCGTCATAATCCGCGGGCCAGGAATCCAAACGAAGTCTCGCCACCGTCAGCGCGCCGGCGTCAGTTCCAGCACGTCACCTGTCGGTTCGGCTGTCAGGTCCATGCCAAGGGCCTGATTGTCGCGCCACGGGGTCTGCAGGTCCCGGTAGTGAGCGGACAGCAGGTTGCCGGACTGTCCTGTGGACTGCATGAACACGCTTGCGGCCGGATCACCCAGGTCCATGACGGCCCGGTAGCCGGGGCCTTCTGTTTGCCGGAACGGATTCTCGCTGCCCATCAGGTCGTAGCGGGCTGCATTCACCGTGAAGGCTCCCCCGCCGTTGGCGATGCTGAGATTGGCAACGCCTGCCAGCGGGGTGCCTCCCAGAATCGCGTGCTCCTGGACCACCCGGTGCAGTCGTGACCATTCCCAGCCGGAACGGTCCGGACCGAGTTGCTCTCCGAGCCAGGCTGCTGCCTGGGCAAAGGCCCGTTCGGCCAGTTCGCTGCAGCCGGTTTCCCCGCAGGCACTGTCGGGTCCCCGCAGCAGCTGCAGGATTACCACCGGCCGGTTGCCGGCCCAGTCCGCGAAGTTGCTGCCGAGGCCGGTGCGGTGCACGAGTGGCAGGAACTCCCGTTGCCAGGCCGCCAGGATGAGCGGCTGGATGCTGCCACCTTCCATGCGTCCGTCCCAGGCGAAGAGCTCGGCCTGCAGCCCTGCCAGCTGCGGATCGGCAAACTGCAGCTGCAGCAGTTCCGATGCCAGTTCAGCTGCATACAGGGACAGCTGGTCGCCCTGGATGCGGGCGCTGCTCGCAACGGTGTGCGCGGTAAGGGCGTCCAGAAGCTGGATTATCCGATGGGCCCGGTAAGGGACCGACCAGTCATTGGTGATCAGGTAGGGGTAGTCATCCGGGACAACCTGCTGATTGGCATTGACGATACGGCCCGACGGAGGATTGAGGATGCGTGGTGCTTCCGCGAAAGGAACGTAGCCGGTCCAGTCGTACTCACCGCTCCAGCCAGGGACAGGGGCAAAGCCGTCGCCCGCGGCTCGGATGGGAATGCTGCCGGGAGCAAGGAAGCCGATGTTGCCTTCGGTGTCGGCATACATGATGTTCTGCTGCGGGTTACTGAAATCCTCAAGAGCGGAGTTGAACGAGTCCCAGTCAGTTGCGTGATTGAGCCTGATGACGGCGCCGACCGTTCCGTCGGTGTCGTCAAGGGCGGTCCAGCGCATGCTGAGCACATAGTCGTCTCCGCCCGTCTCCGGGTAGTCGCCCAGGTCAGGCACCAGGTCGGAGATCACGGGACCGTTGCGGCCTTCGCGCACCTCAAGCGTCACATCCTCGGCACCGTTCACCTTTATCACTTCCGTGCGTGTACTGAACTGCTGATAGCCATCGGGCGTCAGATAGAAACTGTCGTCTGTGGGACTGAGCCGCTCAATGAAAATGTCCTGCACATCGGTGCCGGTGTTGGTGAAGCCCCAGGCAATGCTGTCGTTGCGGCCCAGCAGCACCGCAGGTGTACCCGGCAGGCTGCCGCCCATCACGTTCATTCCGGGCGCCTCGAGGCGCACCAGGTACCAGAGCGAGGGTGTCTGCAGACCCAGATGCGGGTCGTTCGCAAGGAGCGGCAGGCCACTGGCGGTGTGCTCGCCGGACAGCACCCAGGCATTGGAACCGGCATCATCTGACAGACGTGGCCTGAAAGCGGCGGCCAGTGCCTCCAGGTCAAACTGTTGCAGGAACACCTCCGCTCCATCCGTTTCCGGTTCGGCTTCATCCTGCTCAGGCTCCGTGTCGCCATCCCCGGCCTCGCCGGGCGCGGGCTCTTCTTCCGCCAGTCCGTCCGCTGCGGCTTCTTCCCCGCTCTGCCAGTCACCTTCAATGGTCACATGCATGTCTGCGGGCCAGGCGGGCCACAGCGCCCGGACATCCTGTTCGCTCATATCCGCAAGCATCCGTCCGCGCAGCAGCTCGTCATTCCAGTTGCCTGCCAGGTCCCAGGCCATCATCTTGCCCCAGCCGATCACGTCCACCGGCGTGAACGGTTCAGGCGTGTGCCCGAGCAGCAGGAACTCAGCCGGCAGTACGCCGGAGTGGGTGTTCAGATAAGAGTTGACACCGGCAACATAAGCGCTGATCCAGCGGCGCAGCTCGGCGTCCTCAAGATTGTTCCAGGCACTTTCTGCAGCCTGCCGGACTCCCAGGGTACGGAGGAACCGGTCCGTGCCGAGGCCGGCTTCCCCGACCGCCTCGCTGAGCCGGCCTGAAGCCACCAGCCGCTGGAACTCAATCTGCCAGAGGCGGTCCTGGGCGTGCACGAAGCCAAGTGCCCGGTAGGCATCCTCGATGCTGCCTGCCCTTATATGCGGCACGCCGTCGGCGTCGCGCGTTACGGTTACGGCGGCCCGCAGGCCTGCCAGTTCAAGGCGGCCGCTGCTCTGCGGCAGCGAGGTGCGCAGTATGAGGAAACCGGCGATGACAAGCAGCAGAACGACTGCAACGGCAGCCAGCACAATCCGGAACAGCAGCGTTGCCGCCCTCATTCGGACCTCTGCCCTGCAGCCGGCTGAGTGAAGATGATCATGTCTGGGATTGTACCCGCCCCCGCTGCACCCGGCCCGTTACGTGCCGGCCTCGGTTGAACTGACTCCTGCCAGCATGCTAAAGTACCGTTTGGTTTCTGAACCGTCGGCCCCGATCGAACCGACAGCAAGATACCGAAACTTAAGGACGTGGAAAAGTGAAGACGTACTTTCCAAAAGACGAACAACTGACCAACGAC
>CAZPLV010000087.1:0-7313 GCA_964587295.1 uncultured bacterium | reverse complement strand
GAGGACTGCACCATCACGCTTGACCAGCGCCACCTGGACGCGGACAAGCTGGCTGCGCTGTTCGCAGACGCAAAATCAGCCAGCGAGCGCTACGCCGAGGGAGCCGGCTGCACGGTCGACTGGAACCGCCTGTGGCGCATTGAACCGATCCTGTTTGATGATGCCCTGATCGAGTTGTGCGACGAGGCGATCACCGAAGTGGCTGGCGTATCACACCGGCTGCCCTCAGGGCCGCTTCATGACGCCGCCGAGGTCGCCCGGGCCGGCATCCCCACAGTGATGATGTTCGTGCAGAGCCTGTACGGCATCAGCCACAACAAGATCGAGGACACACGCGAAGAGCACATCGAGCAGGCAGTCCTGGCCTTCGACCGACTGGCAGACAAGACGCTTGACTGGCTCGCCTCGCAGCACGCGTAACAGCAAGCAGGTTGGCTTTCTCGCGTGCCCGTGAGTACCGGCACTCACGGGCATCAAACGGGGCGGCCACTGACTCGCGTGACCGCCCCTTATCGTCATTGCTGTTTCAGTTGAAGCTCAGCGGATCGCCTCGAGCACCCTCAGGTCCACAACATCTTCAAAGGCAACTGCCTCCGAGATGAGACCAACCTCAACCAGAGTGGCAACCGAACGTTCCCAGGCGTCGCGGTCGATGGCGCCTACTTCGGTATCAGCGGTCGGGCGGGCGAGTTTAACGGCCTCGGCGGTCTGCCAGGTCTGGTGAATCTCCGGGCTCTGGGTGGTGCCCGAACCTGCGCAGGTGTCACCACAGTGCGCCAGGACCATCTGGGTTGCTTCCGCCTGGTTGTCGGCAGCGTACTCCCAGCCGCGGATGGTGGCCCGCACGAAGCGCTCGGCCACCTCAAGGCCGGTCAGTCCGGAGCCCTTGAAGTTGTCGGACGCCAGCACGTCATTGTTGGCGAAGATAAGGTCCTCGAGCAGGTCCGCACCGATATCGGCCGGATCAAGAATAACCAGCACGTCGAGCGGGTAGCCCAGGCCGATGATCTGGTCGAGCTCGTTGTAGGTCATGGCGCTGGCAACGTCAACCTCATCCGGGAACACCAGTGCCGGGTCGAAGGCATAGACGACTGCTTCCACGTCCGGGTTGGTGACGGTGGGGTCGAGGTCGGACAGCAGATCAGCCTTGGCGAAGACGGCAGCCGCGGCGAACTCGTTGCCGAAAGCCCACACGCCTGCGCGGCGGCCGGCCAGGTCGGCGAAGCTCTCGATACCGGAATCAGCCAGGCCCACCATGCGGTAGCCGGCGGTCTGGTAAATCTGGGCGAGCTGGGTGACTTCCAGTCCCTGTTCGCGCTGCACCAGCATGTTGGCGAGCCAGTCGGTGCCGAAGTCACAGTTGCCACTGGCAACCTGCACGGTCGGGTTTACGCTGCCGCCGTCAAGAATGGTCACGTCAAGGCCTTCCTCGGCGTAGTAGCCCATTTCAACGGCCACAAAATTACCGACGAACTGCGCCTGCGGGAACCATTTCGACTGGAAGCAAACGTCAATCAGATCGTCCTGGGCAAATGCCTGCGGTGCCAGAGCGAAGAGTGCCAGCGAGAATCCTGCAATGAGTCTTTTCATGCGTTGTCTGTCCCTTCAGTTCCACCCGGACTTCGCCCGGACGGTCGAGTGTCAAAGATCGCGCGTCAGCGGATCCGGCTGAACATCACCAGCCAGGCTCAGCCCTCCTCTCCGCGGTTGGAGGCGTGCCAGCTGGTAGTGACCCGCTCCAGCAGCGATACGAATGAATAGGCCAGGATGGAAAACAGACTGGAGACGACGATGGCCGCAAAGGCAACATCGAACGCCCCCTGCCGGGCCGACAGGCTGATGCGCTGACCCAGGCCGCGTGGCGGACCCGGGATGAGGAATTCGGCGACGATGACGCTGATGACTGCCACCACCACACCCACCTTCAGTGCGTTGAACAGGTAGGGCAGTGAGTTGGGCAGACGGACCTTGAGGAACACCTCGAGTGGTTTCGCGGCGTAGGCGCGCAGCAGCTCAACCTTGAGCGGGTCCACCTGCAGGAGTCCCTGAACGGTGTTGAGCACCACCGGGAAGAACGTGACTATGACGACAACCGCGGCCTTTGATTCCCAGTCGACACCGAAGGCGCGGCCCAGAACCGGCGCCAGGCCGACGATGGGCACTGCACCGAACGCCACTGCCAGCGGCAGGAAGCCGCGGCGCAGGAAGACGGACATAGAGATGGCAACTCCGGCGAGGAAGCCGGTGCTGACTCCGATGATCAGACCCAGCAGCACTTCATTGATGAAGGTGACCCGGCTGTCCATGAGCAGTACGGGCAGGCTTGCCTGCAGTTGTCCCAGCACGTGATGGATGCCCGGGAAAATGCCCTTGGGTACGCTGAAGCCGATGACAAGCCCTTGCCACAGGAGCAGCAGCACCACCGGCACGACTGCCGGGGGCAGAAGGTTGCGCAGCCGCTGGCGCAGCTTTGAATCCTCATCCGGCGGCAGTTCCACCAGGCTCAGCACCCCTGCGGCGGCGACCGCTGCGGTGATCTGACCCAGCCACAGCAGCCAGTAGCCACTGGCGCCTTCGCTGCCGGTTCCGCTGAGTTGCAGCACCGGCAGCCAGGCTCCGATGAGCGAGGTGACGACAACTGCAGTGAGCCCTGCCAGACCGCCTGCCAGCGCAGCCAGCAGGCCGGCTGCGAGCAGGACAGGAGCGAGCCAGCCACTCATGCTGAGTGAATCTGCCAGCGGCAGGAACCAGCCCACGGCGGCAGCCAGGAGAGCAAGCAGCGGAACAATCGACGGCCGCAGCTTCATGCCTGACGCTCCCAGGGAGCAACGATGCGCTGTAACAGGTTCACAAGACTGACGAGAACAATACCCAGAATGGCTGAAATGACCAGCAGGATCCACACATCTGCCACGCTGCCCGACTGCACCTGACCCAGAATCTGGTAGCCGAGCCCGCGCCGGTTGTTCGATTCGACTTCAGAAACGAGCGCACCCACCAGGGCGGCAGCCATGCCGAGTTTCAGGCCGGTGAACAGGAATGGCGTGGCAGCAGGCAGCCGCACGCGCCAGAACACCTCAAGCTTGCTCGCCGCATAGCTTTTCATCAGATCCAGCACCAGCGGCTCAACCGCACGCAGGCCCTTGGTAGTGCTGACAACGACCGGGAAGAAACTCAGGTAAGCCCCGATCAGCGCGGTAGGAAGGAGACTGGTCTGGATGGTGATGCCGAAGTTGCCGAGCACGAGCAGCAGTACCGGCACCAGCGCAATGATCGGAATGGTCTGCGAGGCAATTGCCCAGGGCAGAAGGGTGCGCTCGAGCGGCCGGAACAGCACGAACAGTACGGCCAGCACGATGCCGAGCGCGGCACCGAGCAGCAGTGCGGCCGTAGTGCCCATGGTTGTGTAAAGGGTGGCGCGTACGACGTTGCGCTCGTCACCCAGTGGATAACGCGCAAAGAAGGGACCGCTGCGTTCGGCAATCCAGTGCGGGAATGGCACCGGGTGCTGCGGCAGCGCCAGGAAGCACTCCATTACCGTGGCGCCGCAGGCGGGTCGCGAATAATGCATGTAGCGACTGGTCCACAGCACCTGACCCGGGGCCGGCGCTTCCGTAAGCATGACTGTGCCGGCAGACGGGTCGCGCAGCCAGTAGTCCTGGTACTGCCGCAGCTGGGCGTTGCGCACCGGCGCCCGGGTGAAGGTAACGACCGCTCCGTCACGCGTGTAATCACTGCCTTCTTCCAGCAGGGTGCCGTCAATCACGACAAGACCGCCGTCTGACTCAAAGGTGAAGACTGACGTTTCGCCGTCGACGCGCTCAGCGGGCCGTTCGGCAATGTCGCTCAGCAGTTCGCTGTCCAGCCACACCTGGCGGGTCCGGTCGGCCTCAATCACGGAGCCGTCCGGGAAGCTGAATGAAACATTGCTTCCGTCCACGGCGCCATCCATCACGGGAGCAAGTCCCAGCACGGCGTCAGCCAGACGCAGCTCGGCAGCCGGCTCATCCGCCAGTGCCAGCAGGCCGGCTTCAGCATCCAGCACCTCGTAATCCGCTTCGACGCGCAGCACTTCAGAACCGAACGGCGGCGGAGTGATGAAACGCACCGCACCGGCTTCCTGCACATAATCGGCATCAGTTTCGAGCAGCGCACCGTCCAGCAGCACGGGACCGGCGGCGGAACCGAAGGTGAAACGGTCGCGGCTGCCGTCAGGCGGCAGGGCCGGAGGAGCACTTCCCCGCAGCAGGTGCTGCCAGCCCTCATCAGTGGCCAGGTACAGCTCAAACTGCTCAGGCAGACTCTCAGCCAGTCCGTAAACCAGCGGTCCGGCAGCAGTCAGTTCACCGCGCCAGCTGACCCAGCTGTCCTGATCAGCGGTGACCCGTTCACCGGCGAACACCGCTACGCCTCCGGCGGCGTCAGCAAAACCGCTGCTCACAGCCTCAGCCAATGGCAGGCCATCCGCCGGAATGTGCTGGACAGGCTGAACGAGTGCTGTGTCCCGCAGCCACTTGCGCATGTCCTCCATGTCACGCCGGGCGAGCGGCAGGCCGAACAGCAGCGCGAGCGGGTACATGAGCAGCAGCAGCACCACAACGGTGATGACCACCGGAAGCACGTTACGCACGGGGCCACCGCTGATTCACGTCAGTGGACCTCACGCAGTGATTCCCTGACCTCAGTGGCTAGTTCAAAGAATTCGTGGGTTTCCCGGGTTTCCGGTCCGCGCGGATAAGGCAGGTTCACGTCGATGATGCGCTCGATCTTGCCGGGCCTGGGCGTCATCACAACGATGCGTGAGGACAGGAAGACCGCCTCTGCGATCGAGTGGGTGACGAACATGATTGTCTTCTTCGTCTGAGACCAGATGCGAAGCAGTTCCTGGTTCATCGTCTCACGGGTGATCTCGTCCAGCGCACCGAATGGTTCGTCCATCAGCAGCAGCCGCGGGTCGAACGCGAGCGCCCGGGCTATGGAAACCCGCTGCTGCATTCCGCCGGAAAGCTGCCACGGATACTGGCGCTTGAAATCGCCCAGTCCGACCAGCTCCAGAAGCTCACCGGAACGCTTCTCCCGTTCGGCACGTCCGAATTTCATGATCTCCAGCGGCAGCTGCACGTTGCGCTGGACGTTGCGCCACTCAAGCAGGGCCGGTGACTGGAACACGTAACCGTAATCGCGGTCCAGCCGCGCCTGTCGGGGACTTTTGCCCATCACCTCAAGCTCGCCTGAGGTAGGTGTCGCCAGATCGGCGATGAGTCTCAGCAGTGTCGTTTTGCCGCAACCGGATGGACCGATCAGGCTTATGAACTCACCCTGCTGAATCTGCAGGTTCGCGTCCCGCAGGGCAACGGTTTCCGTGCCGCGGCCCGAGAAGACCATGTTGAGGTCCCGGACGTCGATAACTGTTTCGTCGGCCACGCTTCTCAGCTGACCGGACGCAGAAGCAGCTGTCCCAGATCCTGCCGGCCAGTGAATTCGCCGTCTTCGACCTGGACATGGCCACGGACCAGCACCGTTTCCGGCCGTCCATCGACTTCCATGCCCTCGAAGCCGCTGTAGTCCACATTCATGGCCTGGGTTCCTGCACTGATAACCCCACGCCAGTCGGGATCCCAGATGACCAGGTCCGCGTCGGAGCCGACCGCAATGGTTCCCTTGCGCGGGAACAGGCCGAACAGCTGTGCCGTGCGGGTGGAGGCGGCACTGACAAACCTGTGCACATCCAGCTTGCCCCGGCTCACTCCGTAGGTGTAGAGCAGTTTCACGCGTTCCTCAAGGGCGGGAATGCCGTTGGGAATCTGCGTGAAGTTGCCCTTGCCCATGTCCTTCTGGCCGTCGAAGTTGAATGGCGCATGATCGGTGGCGACCGTGTCAATCAGACCGTGTTCCAGCGCATTCCAGAGTGGTTCCTGGTTGCGCGCGTCACGCAGCGGCGGTGACATGACAAACTTGGCGCCTTCAAAGTCGGGCTTCTCGGCATGCGTCTTGTCCAGGATCAGGTGGGGAATGACCGCCTCGATACTTACGGCCACTCCGCGTGACTTGGCGGCAACCGCAACTTCAAGGGCCGGCTGGCAGCTCAGGTGCACGATGTAGCCGCGTGCACCCGTCAGCTCCAGGAAGGTCGTGAAGTGGTGCACGCCGTCAGCTTCAACGCTTTCGGGCCGGCTTGGTTCATGCCACTGTGGTCCGGTCTTGCCTTCTCGGAGCAGCTGCTGCTGCAGGTTGGCCACCAGCTCGGCATTCTCGCAGTGGGCGGCAACTATGACGCCGAGTTCAGCTGCCAGGCTCAGCACCCGGAACAGCTCGTCATCATCAACTCCGAAAGCACCCTTGTAGGCGAGGAAAATCTTGAACGAACTCAGCCCTTCGGCCACCAGCTCCCGCAGCTGCGCTTCCGTTTCGTCATCGAACTTTGTGACACCGATGTGGAAGGTGTAATCACAGGCGGTGTTTCCGGCTGCCAGCTGCTTCCAGTGCGCCACACCGGCCATCAGGTCATCGCTGCGTGGCGGAGCCAGCATTTCGATGAAGGTGGTGGTGCCGCCAAGCAGGGCTGCGCGGCTTCCGGTCTCGTGAGAGTCGGCAGTCACCGTACCCATGAACGGCAGATGGATATGGACGTGTGGATCGATGAAGCCCGGAAACACCATGCGGCCGCTGGCGTCCAGCTCGCTGGTGCCGGCCGGAACCTCCAGATTCCGGCCGATCGCTGCTATCTGTTCGTTTTCTACAAGGATGTCGGCGACGTAACGGCTGTCTGCTGTCACGATTTCACCGCCTCTGATTACGAGACTCACTCGGCATTACCTCCCGGGATCTGGAACTGTGGCACGAAAGCCTCAGTGAATGTCAATGCCCTTCTCGGCACGGTACTTCTGCATCGCTTCCCACCTGAGCGTCACTTCCGGATGTCTCTCCGTTATCTCGCCCCAGGTGACGCTCTCGCGCAGCGGTGGCCGTTCGACCATCGTTATGCAGTTGTCAACCGGGCAGACGAGTGAGCACAGGTTGCAGCCGACGCAATCGTCCTCCCGCACAAACGGCAGGGGACGGACGGAACTCGTGTACGCTGCCGGATCGACTTTCACGCCATCGACCGTCAGGTCGATAGCCTGGTGGGCACCCTCGTCACAGGCGGCGTAGCACAGGTTGCAATGGATGCACTTCTCCTCGTCGATTGCGGCGACCACCCGGTAGGACAGGTCCATCTCGTTGAAAGCCGAGTAGCGGGGGGCGCTGGCACCGATGATCTGCTGGACGCTGCTGGCACCCTTCTCGTCCAGCCAGTTGCTCAGGCCGCTGCA
>CAZPLV010000086.1:0-7389 GCA_964587295.1 uncultured bacterium | reverse complement strand
CTGGATTACGTACCCAGGATCATGTTCATGTACCTCGGTTCAAGCCAGATGCAGTTCGCCGGCGGCGAAGGCGCACCTTCGAACGTAATGATTGAAGCCGCGGGTGCGATTGACGCAGGCGCCGAAGCCGGCTTCGTCGGTTACCAGCCGTTCACACCGGAAGCCCTCGTTGCGGCTGCCCCGGACGTACTGCTGATTACTGACCGGGGCATGCGGGTCATGGGCAGCCTCGAGGGCGTGCTCGCGATTCCTGGCGTAATGCAGACTCCGGCTGGACTCAATGGAAACATCCTCGTGTACGAAGACAATTACCTGCTCTCCCTTGGCCTCCGCACCGGGGACGCCCTGCTTGACCTGGTGAACAGGCTGGCACAGCTCGACTGACCAAGGAAACCGCCGGGAAGCCCTGTTGTAAGCAATCCAGAGCGATCCCGCCGCCTGAACGCGGGGAAGCCTGAGCGTTGTCTGCCGGAAGATTGCAGTCTTTCACTGTGTGACTGCGTCGCAGCCGTCCTAGCCTTAGTCGCATAAGCGGACGGGGGGACGCACATGAATCAGGACATACAGACGGGCAAGGATTTGCCGGGCCAGGCGACTTCGTTGTGGCTGGACACGACCTCTGAGACAAGCTACCCGGCGCAGGACAGTGACGTCAGTGTCGACGTGGCAGTCGTGGGTGGCGGAATTGCCGGTCTGCTCACTGCACTGCTGCTCAAGGATGCCGGCCTCACGGTTGCCGTTATCGAAGCCCGGCGGCTTGTCCAGGGTGTGACCGGCAACACCACGGCCAAACTGACGGCCCAGCACGGACTGCATTACGCGCGGATGCAACGATCATTCGGTGCCGAGCAGACTCGCGCGTACGCCAGTGCCAATCAGGCGGCAATCGGCCAGGTGCGGGAGCTTGCTGAGAGGTACGGCATCGACTGCGATTTCACTTCGGTCAGTGCTTACGTTTACACACTGGATGAGGCCGGACGTACGGACCTGATGAAGGAAGTGGAGGCCTGCAGAGCCGCAGGTCTGCCCGCGTCGTTCGTGGAAGCTGCCCCGGTCCCGTTCGGGATCGCCGCGGCCGCAGTCATGAGTGATCAGGCGCGCTTTCACCCGAGGAAGTTCCTGCTCGGTCTGGCGCAGCAGATTCCCGGCAGCGGAAGCCATATCTTCGAACGGACCCGGGTGCTCAGCATCAGGGATGGTGAGCCGTGCACAGTCACGACGGAATGGGGCGCGATTACCGCCGGCAAGGTCGTGGTGGCCAGCCACTACCCGCTGGGTGACCGGGGCACGTACACGCTGAGGCTAAAGCCCAAGCGTTCACTCGTACTTGGTGTGCTCCCGCAGAGACCATTGCCGGCAGGGCTGGACCGGAGCGTGCTGATCAGCACCGACCCCATGTACTCACTGCGCACGCAGGAATGGCAGGACAGGCAAATGCTTCTGGTTGGCGGCAAACCGTACAAAACTGGCCAGGAGGACAGCGTGCTTCTGTTCAAGGAACTTGAGCAGTGGGCGCGCGAACACTTCGGGCCACTGGAAGTCGTTTATCGCTGGTCCACCCAGGACACTGTCACGCCGGACGGTGTTCCCTACACGGGTCGCGCCGGGGGTGATCCCGGCAATGTTTCAGTGACAACAGGCTATGGCGGCTGGGGCATGACCAACTCCGTTGTTTCCGCCCATCTGCTGCGGGATCAGATTACCGGCGCGGACAACCCGCTGACCAAAGTTTACGCGCCGGGGCGCATGAAACTCGATGGCCTGGGCCAGGTACTGCGGGAAGGTATGGATTCCGCTGCGCACCTCGTTGCGGACAGGTTCAGGTCAGTAGATCCTGCTGACATTCCCGCGGGCAGTGGTGGTGTGATCAAGGAAGGCGTGAAGCCGGTGGCTTTGTACCGGGCTGAGGACGGCACCGAGCACCGGCGTTCAGCTGTCTGCACGCACCTGGGTTGTGTCGTCAGCTGGAATGATGCAGAGAAGAGCTGGGACTGCCCCTGCCACGGTTCCCGGTTCACGGCGGAAGGCCGGATGCTGCAGACGCCGGCGGTGGAGGATCTGGCCGAGCCGGACTGAATCTCACTGCTGAGACATGCGTGGCTGGGTTTTGCCTCGCAGCAGCGGGTAGGACTGGCGGAGGAACTGCAGGAACGCCCGGCTCGCCCATGAGCAGAGTTCTTCAGGGGGGTGCAGCAGTGTCATTGGGCGGTTTATTTCGATTCCTGCAATTTTGATGATTGTGAGGCTGCCGCTTTCCAGCTCCCGCAGAATCGCGAGTCTGGAGATGAAACCCGGGCCCAGACCCTGAAGTATTGCCTCCTTGGTTGCCTCAATTTCGTCCGCTTCCACGCTGGCATGGAGTTTGACGCCATGCTGGTCCAGTGCCAGCTCCGATACCCGCCGGGTACCTGAGCCGGGTTCACGGGTAACGACGTGAAGTCCCTGCAGGTCCGCAGGAGTTACTTCCCGCGTGCCTCTGAGCGGGTGATCTGCCGGTGCCGCCAGCACGACCTCGTCAGTGAAGAACCTGTGCTGCTCGACGCCGGGCATGTCAGCAGGTACCGGAGTTTCCACCATGGCTACCTCTATCTCGCCCTGGCGCAGGAGCTCCAGCACATCGGTTGAATTCCGGGTGAGAGTTCGCAGGTCGAGCAGCGGATGCTCCTGCCGGAAACCTGCGAACAACCGTGGAAGCAGGTAAACAGCGATTGTCATGCTTGCGCTGACTGTCAGCTGTCCGCGTTCTGTTCCACGAATTTCGCTGATTACGCCCTTTGCACCGGAAATGGCCCGTTCGGCCGCCTGGGCGTGCAGAAGGAGTGCTTCACCGGTTGGGGTCAGGCTCACACCATGGCGGTGCCGCGTGTACAGCGGCTCGCCCACCGCCTCGGTCAGCTGGCGCAACTGCAGGGATACCGCCGGCTGACTACGGTGTAGGCTTTGTGCTGCAGCCGATACACTGCCATGACGTGCCACCCGGGCGAAGGCAATCAGGTGGTCGGGATTGAGCCGCATCGTCTTACTATAAGCAATACGTATGGCAGATAGCCTGTAAGCAATTTGATTTATATGTGCAGCACTAATACGCTGCTGTGAATGGACGGCTCCGCGGCGACCAGACTCAGCGCGTATCAACCAGGCGGGTTACTGCCGGGACTGCTTGTTGCCGGTGCAGTTGCCGTCACCGCATTTCTGCTGGCACGCCTCCCCGGTGGCGCCGTCGCCGGGCCCCTCGGTCTGGCACTGTTCCTGGGAATGGGCTGGCGCCTTGTCTTCGGTCTGCCCACGTGGGCAGCGACAGGAGTCAGATTCAGCTCCAGAACCGTGCTCAGGCTGGGAATCGTCCTGCTCGGCGTGCGTCTGGACTTCGGACTGCTGTACAGCTCCGGAATAGGAGTACTGCTGCTCGATGTGGCAGTGATTGCTGTCGGGCTGCTGACAGTTCTTGGGGCAGGACAGTTACTGAGGTTGCCCCGGAACCTTACCTGGCTGCTGGCAATCGGCAGTTCAATATGCGGTGCCTCGGCCATCGCCGCTGCCGCACCGATCGTGGGGGCAAAAGACGAAGAGGTCAGTCAGGCGGTTGGCATCATCAGCGTACTTGGTTCGATTGCCGTACTCGGCTTTACGTTCTCGGCTCCGCTGCTGGCATTGCCGGACGCGACTTACGGACTGCTGGCCGGGGCCAGCCTCCAGGAAGTCGGGCACGCACTTGCAGCCGGAGCTGCGGGCGGCGGGACTGCACTGGACGCTGCGGCGGTTGCGAAACTGACCCGGGTTGCATTGCTTGCACCGGTACTGCTCATGCTCAGCGGCATCCTGCTGCGCCGCCGGCAGACCGGAACACCTGGCAATGCGGTGGGGGTGAGCCCGATCCCGCTGTTTCTGGTTGGCTTCCTGCTTGTCGGCGCCGTCAGCAGCCTCAACTGGATTCCAATGCAGGCAGAAATGGCGCTGCAAACCGGAAGCGTCATTCTGACTGCCACGGCCATGGCGGCCATTGGCATGAGTGTGAACTTCCGGGCACTCAGGCACAGCGGACTCAAGGCGGCAGGCGTGGCAGCAACAGGTTTCGTGTTCATTGTTGCGGTAGCTGCGGCAATCCTGCTGCGTTGATACGCTGCTGATACGGCCAAAACGGGAAGCTGGGCAGCATGAAACTGCTCAGAATCTGCGGCCCGGGACTGGCTGCCCTCATGCTGCTCACGGCCTGTGGCGCAGGTGCCGGAAGCCCGGACGCCGAAAACCCGGAGGCACCCGGTTCGGATGAGTGCCGGGTCATAATTACCAGCGATGTGACGACCCACACCGTCTTCACCAACGGCCCCGAGGATTGTGATTACTACTTCCCGGGCGGCGATGTATCTGATTCCACCTACCGTATCACCAACGAACTGCGCATCGAACCCGGCACCACGCTGCGCTTCGGTCCCAACGCAATGCTGTTTGTACGTTCAGCAGGCACGCTGCAAGCGGTCGGAACCGCTGCCGAGCGCATCACGATGGAAGGCGAGGAAACCAGTGACGGCTACTGGGACGGCATCTGCTTCCAGGAGAACCGCGAAAGCACCATCGCGTTCGTGGACATCCGCTCGGCCGGCAATATGCGCTCACCAGCCGGAACATCATGCCGCGGTGGAATCGCTGGCTCCTATCCCGCTGGAGAGCCGGTCCACATCACTGACACGACCGTCAGCGGCTCATACGAGAATGGCCTGAGCGCGCACAACCTTATTCTCGGTGACTTCGCGAACAATGCCTTTTTCGGTAACCGCCAGTATGGCGTAGTTGCACCGGCTGAGCAGATTTACAGGCTCGACACGGCAACCGACTACCTGGGCAGTGAAAGCGGTGCCGTGAACGGCATGCCATATGTTTACGCGGCTGGTCACATCAACGACGCGGAAGTGGACCACATCTGGCACAACCTGAACGCGCCCTACTTTGTGTCCCGTGATGAACGGGTCAACTACGGCGACAGCATTTCCGCGTCAGGCACGACACTCGTGATTGCTGCGGGCACAACAATGATCTTCGACGGTGACTCCGAGCTCTACGTTTCCGACGGCTCTTCGCTCGGCCTGGGCGGCGAGCCTGGCAATCCCGTGGTGCTCACCGGCCTGCAGGAGGAACGCGGATCCTGGAACGGTTTGACAGTCAGCAACTCGGCCGCCATACTTCAGAATGTGGACATCCTCTGGGCCGGGCGATCAGACCTCTTCTACACGGGCAGTCTCTACTTCGTGGAAGTTGGCACCGACCCCAACGGGAAAATACTGGACAACGTCCACATTGATGGCAGTGCCAGCTGTGCGCTCGTGATCGAGCATGATGACCGCAGTGTCTTTCAGCAGCTGGACGTCACCTACGGCGACAACAACGAAAACAATGAGTGCTGACCTGGCCTCAGGCTGACACGGTCTTCGAAAACAGGTTGATGATTAACACTCCGGCAATGATCAGGCCAATACCGATCATCGCCGGAGTATCCAGTGTCTGCTTGAACAGCACCAGTCCGATGGCGGATATCAGCACTATCCCCAGGGCACTCCAGATGGCGTACGCCACTCCCACCGGAATAACCTTCAGCACCAGGGACAGGAAGTAGAACGAAGCCAGGTAGCTGACCGCCATGATTACGGTTGGCCATAACCTCGTGAAGCCCTGTGACGCTGTCAGGGCCGTCGTGCCGATTACCTCAAGGACAATGGCGGTTGCCAGCGCAATGTAAGTGAAAAGCATGACCGCACTCTCCTACATCCGGAAGCCGGGCACAGTGCAGTTCCGCACCAGCGATACAATCACAGTCGGATGCGATCAGTGAACAGGCAGCTCGACGACCTGGCTGCGCGCCTCAGGCAGCGGCCGGCCCTGGTCCTCTCCGGTGCAGGCATCAGCACGGATTCCGGCATTCCCGACTACCGCAGTCCCGAGGCGCTGGCGAGACCACGCGAACCCATGCGGTTCCAGCAGTTCCAGGCCAGTGGCGTTGTCCGGCAGCACTACTGGGCCCGCTCACACGTCGGCTGGGCCCACATGCGGCAGGTTGAACCCAACGCCGGCCACTTTGCTGTCGCGGAACTGCAGTCTGCCGGAGTCGTGACGGCAGTGCTGACCCAGAACGTTGATGGACTGCACCAGAGGGCAGGAAGCGGCGACGTTGTCGAACTCCACGGCAGCCTGGCCCGGGTCCGCTGCCTCAACTGCCGGCAGACAGAACCGATGCGTGAGTTTCAGCGGCGGCTCCGCGAACTGAATCCGGGTTTTGCCGACCAGGCCGCCGTGATCAATCCGGACGGTGATGTGGAGCTGGATGAACAGCAGACCAGCGGTTTCACCGTTGCCACTTGCCTTAATTGCGGTGGGGTTCTGAAAACAGACGTGGTCTTCTTCGGTGAAAACGTGCCCAGACCCATTGTGGAACAGGCCTGGCAACTGCTGGCGGAGGCCGGGTCGCTGCTGGTGCTGGGTTCCTCCATGACCGTGTTTTCCGGCTTCCGCTTTGCCGAGCGTGCCCAGCGTGAAGGCAAAGAGGTCCTGATCATCAACGATGGTCCGACCCGGGCTGATGATTTTGCGAGCGTGAAACTTGAGGGCAGGCTGGGCGACCTGCTGCCCGCCCTCGTCCGGCGAATACGGAGTTAAGCGGCCCTTTCCAGCTGATCGACTTTCGCGGCCAGCACGAAGTCACTTTCCGTCAGGCCATCGATCTTGTGGGTATGGATGCTCACGCCAACCCGTCCCCAGGACAGTTCCAGATCCGGGTGATGGCCTTCACTCTCGGCAACCTCGCCAATCCTGTTCGTGAAGTCCAGGGCTTCCCGGAAATTGCTGAACCTGTACTCGTTGCTCAGGTGATGGCCATCCACAACCTGCCAGTTCCCGCCGAGCTGTTCCTGCAGGTCCGTCAGTTCCCTGCCTTCAAGTGGCGGTACCCCGCCACTGCAGGGGATGCACTTCTTGCTTGCCAGGTCACTCATGTCGGCTCCTTCCAGTGTTGCTGGTGAGCATAGAGCGTCCGGAGCGGGCAGAACGCAGCTCAGACTGCAGCGGCCAGGCCGTATGCTTAGGCGGTATGAAAATTGTTCAGCTTGAAGCGGACGACTGGCAGCGCTACCGGGACATACGCATGCGTGCCCTGCAGACGGACCCGGACGCATTTTTCAGCACGGCTGAGGACAGCGCGAAGTTCTCGGAAAAGGACTGGCGCCGGCGACTGGGTCTGTCTGATTCCACGATGTTTGTCGTCGGAGACAAAAACGGTGCAGATACCGGTCTGGCAGGCGTAATCGCCTACGGCCAGGCGGACGCTGAGCCCGGCGACTACGAACTGGTCGCCATGTGGGTCGCACCTGAAGCACGCAGAACCGGGGTAAGCAAGCTTCTGCT
>CAZPLV010000085.1:4128-7409 GCA_964587295.1 uncultured bacterium | reverse complement strand
GCGCGCTTGAATCGCACTCAAGAGGTCAGGGGTTCGAATCCCCTCAGCTCCACCACAATCATCACGATGGGGGCGGCATTCCGGAAACGGGTGCCGCCCCGGTTTTTAGTTGCTGAGCGGGTGCGGACGACAATCACGATAGCGCCCGGGCTCACAGCCGCAACCGTCCATCTGCTGCTACGCTCCAGCCAAGTTTCCGTCCTGATCAAAGTTCAGGCACGGCAACCACAGAGTCATTGGAGGCAGATATATGGACACACCCAATCGGACCGTAACAACCGCAGCAGCGGCTCCTGCAGTACCGGCATTGCGCACCGTTTCCTGGCCGGCGGTGTTCGCTGGTGTCGTCCTGGCCTTCATGGTCATGGCCATCCTGAACATGCTGGCGTTCGGCATCGGCATCAACACCATTGACCTGACCGGTGACAGCGAACCGTTCAGGGGCCTGGGCGCGGGACTGGGCTGGTCCATGGTCATCATCAACGTGATTGCCTATGCAGTCGGCGGCTATGTTGCCGGCCGGCTTGCCGGACCTTACCGTCATGGCCGCGGCTTCCTGCACGGACTGCTGTCCTGGGCCGTGCTCGTGCTGGTCAGCGCGTGGCTGCTCACATCGGCCGCCGGTATGGTGCTGGGCGGAATCGGCAACATTCTCTCCTCCGGCGCCAACCTGCTGGCGCAGGGTGCCGATGCGGTGGCCCCGGCGGTCAGTCAGGGTGTCGAGGAAGCTACCGCCGATATTGACGTGAGCGGTGAGGAAATCCGCGCGCAGCTGAGCGACCTGCTGATGGTGGGCACGGACGGGCCCACCACTAATCCGGCACTGGCGGAAATCCAGGTGCAGCAGCTGGTCCGCGACGTCTTCTCGGGTGACGAGGAGCTGTTCAGCCCTGCAAACCGTGAAGCGGTGACCGACCTGCTGGTCGAGGAAACTGACCTGACGGCAGCCGAGGCCGAGGAAGTGGTGTCCGGCTGGGAAGACGATTACGCCGCTGCGCAGCAGCGTCTGGAAGAGCTGCAGGCTGAACTGACGGCCACTGCCGAGGAGGCCCAGGACGCCATCGCCAACGCGATGCTGTTGGGCGCCCTTGCTCTCATCGTAATCGCACTCGTCAGCGGCTGGGCCGGCGGTATGGGCGCCGATGCCCGTCGCACGGTTCCGGCAGCGCAGGAGCGTCCTTCCTGAGTTCACTTTTGCGGCAGGTGGCCTGACGATTTATAATCGCCGGCTCACGGTCTGTACCTAACCGTGCCGGAGGCATTATGAGCGACACCGCCAATCCATCTGCCGACAGTCATGATCTTATCCGCGTCCGGGGCGCGCGGGAAAATAACCTCAAGGACGTGTCCATCGAGTTGAGGAAACGCCGGCTGACCGTGTTCAGCGGCGTTTCCGGCTCGGGCAAGAGCTCGCTCGTCTTCAACACAATCGCAGCCGAGTCGCAGCGACTTATCAATGAAACCTACAGTGCGTTCCTGCAGGGCTCACGCAGACTGGATCATTGACGTTGGTCCCGGCGCCGGTTCCGCCGGTGGAAACATCGTTTTCGAGGGCACGCCAGCGCAGCTCGCGGCAGACGGTTCGACCCTGTCGGGGCAGCATCTGGCTGAGTACGTCTCCGGAGTCTGACTCACCGAACGGCGCGCAGTGCCGTGTTAGCCTTTTCCCGGGTGTGGCCCTTCGGTCACAGGTTTTCAGGTAGGTCGGGCCGCCTTCCTCATTCAGTTGATCTGGGAGGTGGTGTCATGACGCCCTTGTATCGGTTTGTCTTTCCAGCCGGAAATCCTGCAGTTCCGCAACGTGGCCTGAGCCGCGATATGCAGACATGTCGCCTGCAGCCCCGTGGTGCCGACGGAGCCTAGTGTGAACCTGTCTTTGTTGCTGGCTGTGGCCATTGCAGGGCCACTTCTGTCCTGGCGCCTCAGCCTGCTCAGCAAGCGCTGGGGTGGTCTGCTGGCCGCCCTGCTGCCGGCGGGCCTGTTTACCGGATTCCTTGCCTTGTGGCGTGAGGTCGTCTCCGGATCCGCAGTCACAGAACTGATCCCCTGGGCTCCGTCACTCGGCGTGACCCTGGATGTGCACCTGGACGGATTCTCACTGCTGTTCGCACTGCTGATCACCGGTGTGGGCACCCTGGTGACGGTTTACGCGGCATCGTACTTCGCGGACGCCGAACCTGCCAGGCGCGGGCGTTTCATCCTGCTCATTCACCTGTTCATGGCCGCCATGGTCGGCACGGTGCTGTCAGACAACCTGATTTCCCTGTTCTTCTTCTGGGAATGGACCAGTCTGATGTCGTTCCTGCTCATAGGCTTCGACCGTCACCTTGCTTCTGCCCGCGATGCGGCACTGCAATCGCTGCTGGTGACCGCCGGTGGCGGCCTGGCGCTCCTGGCCGGCATCCTGCTCCTGGGAGCTGACCTGGGAACGTTCTCCATCGCGGAAATTGTCTCCAGACCCGCCGACGTGGCTGCCGCTCCCAACCTCGTCGCCATAGTCGCACTGTTCCTGGCAGGTGCTTTCACGAAATCCGCCCAGCTTCCCTTTCACTTCTGGCTGCCGCAGGCGATGGCCGCACCGACACCTGCATCGGCCTTCCTGCACTCGGCCACCATGGTGAAGCTGGGTATTTACCTGCTGGCCCGCATGTCAGGTGCCTTTGAACTCGTCCCGGCTTACTCGGCGGTGCTGCTGGTCGCCGGTGCCGCGACGGCCCTGCTGGCGGTAGTGAACATGGTGCGATCGGTTGCGCTGAAGGAACTGCTGGCGCACTCAACGGTTGCCTCTCTGGGCCTGCTGGTGCTGCTGGCAGGCATTGGCGGGGAGGGCGGGATGTTTGCCCTGGTCGTGTTCATGCTTGCCCACGCGTTGTACAAGGCGGCCCTGTTCTTTGTCGCCGGTGGCGTGATCAGGGCCACCGGAGTCACCGAACTGTCCAGGCTCAAGGGCTTGCGCCGTTCCATGCCGCTGACTTCCGTGGCCGCGTTCATCGCCGCACTGTCCATGGCGGGCATCCCGCCGCTGTTCGGGTTCCTCGCCAAGGAGTACCTCTTGGAGTCGGCACTCTCAGCCGCTGCGGCAGGTCTCCTGATCGCGGTGGTTGTGCTGGTCAGCGCCGGCATGGTTGCGGCGGCGTATTACGCCGGGGTCCGACCGTTCCTGGGCTCGCTGCCCGGCGGAAACGGCCCGCTGCCGCAGACCGAGTCCGCGGGCATGGCCTGGCCGCCGCTGATTCTTGCACTGGCCGGCCTTCTGCTCGGAGCATTCGCCGGGGCCCCTG
>CAZPLV010000085.1:0-4028 GCA_964587295.1 uncultured bacterium | reverse complement strand
CCGCTGATTCTTGCACTGGCCGGCCTTCTGCTCGGAGCATTCGCCGGGGCCCCTGTCACAGGTCTCCTCGGTTCAGCCGGTTCAGCCCTTGCAGGAGTGCAGGTGGACGGCGCCATGGCACTGTGGCATGGCTTCACCCTGCCGCTCGGCCTGAGTGCCCTGGCCCTGCTGCTGGGCGGAATTCTGGTCTGGCGCTGGCACCGGGTCGCGGCTGCGCTGTCGCGCTGGCGGATTCCTGCCTGGCTGGTGGCCGGCCGCTGGTACCAGAGGCTGCTCGACGGGACCCTGTCGCTTGCACGTGTCAGCACCAGGCTGTTACAGAACGGCGACCAGCGGAAATACACTCTTACCGTCCTGGCCGCGGTGCTGGCCATCTCGCTTTTCGCTTTTCTCCGGGCGGGCAGTTTGCCCGCCGCGGTGGCTGACGGTCCCTGGTCTGTCACTGTGGTCGGACTGCTCGTGCTGGTTGTCATCGGCAGCCTGACCGCAAGTGGTTCACTGTCTCTGGTTACCGCGCTGGTCGGTCTTGGCGTGGTGGGTTACTCCTCGGCGCTGCTGTTCCTGTTCAATGGCGCACCGGATCTGGCACTGACGCAGTTTGCGGTGGAAACCCTGGTGCTGGTTGTGATGCTGGCCGTGCTGCTGAGGTTGCCGCTGCAGCACGAAAGCACACGCTCCAGGGGCGAGCGGCGGACGGATGCGCTGGTCGGCCTTGCCTTTGCAGCGCTGGTGTTCGTGGCACTGCTGGGAGTCATGGGGACGGAGTTCAATTCCACACTGTCGGACTTCTACGCCGAGAACAGCTATCCGGCAGCGCTGGGACGCAACGTCGTGAATGTGATCATCGTCGACTTCAGGTCGCTGGACACTCTCGGTGAGATTGCCGTGGTTGGCTTCGCAACACTGTCAGTCTGGGTGCTGCTGCGCCGCCGCAAACGCCTGCGGCGGAAGGACGGGCCATGAAGTCAGTCATTTTCAGCGCAGTCGCGAAGCCCATGTTCTGGCTGATGCTCGGCGTGTCCGTTTTCATCCTGTTCCGCGGTCATGACGAGCCGGGCGGCGGATTTGTCGGTGGCCTGGTCGCAGCGCTGGCTGTCACCATAATCGTCCTTGCTGACGGAGTTCCCGCCGCAATGCGCCGCCTGCGCGCACATCCGGTGCTGCTGATTGGCACCGGTATGCTCATGGCGCTGGCAAGCGGAATTCCGGGCATGTTTATAGACGGCTCATTCCTGGCGCACCAGTGGCTGCACTTTCCGGGTGGCTTCAAGCTGGGAACGACGATGCTTTACGACCTGGGCGTGTACCTCGTCGTGATGGGCGGCATGCTCGCCCTGGTGTTCCGGCTTTATGAGGATGAGCAATGAACGTTCTGTTTGCCGCTGCCATAGCTGTCGCCTTCGGGTGTGGGGTGTACCTGATTCTGTCTCGTCACATCATGCGCGTCACCTTCGGGATCATGCTCATGTCCGCCGCCGTGAACCTGGTCATTTTTGTGGCGGGCAGGTCCGGTCCGCAGCAGCCACCGGTCATCCAGGCCGGAGAGGAGCTGCTGGAAGCTTCCGCTGCCAATCCCCTGCCCCAGGCGCTGGTGCTTACAGCGATAGTCATCGGCTTCTCGCTGGCTGCTTTCCTGGCGGCACTCGCGCTCCGGGCCCACTGGGACCTGAGGGCCGCCACCACCAGACGGCTTACCCAGGCCGAGGAACTGGGTTCGCCCCAGCGTGATGACGGAGGACCGGCATGAGTGCATTCCTGACTGAGCAGGCTGTGCTGCTGCCCGTAATTCTGCCGCTTATCGCTGCCGCCGTACTTGCAGTGTGCTGGGTGTGGCCGCGTGTTCATCGCACGGTCAGCCTGGCGGCGTCAGCCGTGACCGCGCTTGCTGCCGTGAATCTGCTGGTCCGTGTCCTTGAGGAAGGAACCCAGGTACTCGCCTTCGGGGGCTGGCCGGCGCCATTCGCCATCAGCTTCGCCGCGGACCACCTGAGTGCTGCCCTGGTGGTCATCAGTGGCCTGCTGGGCGTCGCCATCGGCATCTATGCCTTCGCGACAACCGGCAGGCGGCAGGTCAGAACCGGCTATTTCGTGCTGCTGCAGGGACTCCTGGCGTCGGTCAACGGGGCATTCCTGACTGCTGACCTCTTCAACCTGTACGTCTGGTTCGAGATCATGCTGATCACCGCAATGGGTCTGCTGGTCGTCAACCGCTCTCGGGTGCAGGTCGACGGCACGATCCGTTACGCCATACTCAACCTGCTGAGCACCCTGCTGTTCCTGCTCGGCGTGGGCCTCATATACGGGGTGACCGGTTCACTCAACATGGCGGACATTGCCCTGCGCCTCTCAGGACCGGATGTCCCCGGAGTGATGGTACTGGCAGCGGCTCTGCTGTTCGGGGCGTTCGGCATCAAGGCCGGCTACTTCCCCCTGTTTTTCTGGCTGCCGGCGACCTACCACACGGCCCACATCGCGGTACTGGCAATCTTTGCGGGTCTGCTGACGAAAGTGGGGGTTTACGCCAGCTTCCGGGTGTTCACGCTACTGTTTGACGTCAGCTACGGCGGCTTGCGCGAGGTGGTCGCGATAATGGCGGCCGCCACCATGCTGTTCGGTGTATTCGGCGCCGCCATCCAGTGGGACATCCGCAGGATCCTGTCGTTCCACATCGTCAGCCAGATCGGCTACATGCTGCTCGGCCTGGCACTCGGCACCCAGGCTGCAATGGCCGCAGCGGTTTTCTACGTGATCCACCACATCATCGTCAAAGCCAACCTGTTCCTGGTGGCCGGAGCCATGCAGCGCGCCAGCGGCACGTTCGACCTGCGCCGCAGCGGCGGCCTTGCCCGGCAGAGCCCGCTGCTGGTATTCCTGTTCCTTGTTCCCGCAATGTCGCTGGCCGGCATACCGCCGCTCTCCGGTTTCTGGGCGAAGTTCACCATCATCGACGCGACTTTCCGGGCCGACGCCGGCTGGCTCGCCGCAGTGGGACTGTTTGTCGGCCTGCTGACGCTTTATTCCATGAGCAAGATCTGGATCTATGCGTTCTGGAGACCACCGGCTGCGACGCGGAAAGCACCCCGCCGAACACCTGTAGCGATGACCATCGCCATCAGCGGACTGGCACTCCTTACGGTGGCTATAGGTCTGCAACCTGAACCGCTGCACGATTTCGCCACGCAGGCGGCAGCCGGCCTGATTGACCCGGACGGTTACATCGCAGCCGTGCTGGGCATGGACGGAGTCCAGCCATGAGCACGGTCAAACCGCCACTGTACCGGCGCATCATTGCACTGGCAATGCTCATCTTCCTGTTCATCAGGGAGCTGGTCCTCTCCTCCGTCAGTGTCGCCAGGACGGCGCTGGCACGGGACATCGGCGTCAGGCCGGCCATCGTCCGTGTGCCGCTTGATCTCCGCACGGACTTCGGAATCGCTGTGCTTGCGAATCTGGTGTCACTGACTCCCGGCACCACTTCACTGCACGTGAGTGAAGACAGGAACTTCCTCTACGTGCATTGCCTGGATGCGCCGAAACAGGAGGACGCTGTGCGCAGCATCAAGGACACGTTCGAGAAATGGATCCG
Source organism: uncultured bacterium (assembly GCA_964587295.1). Lineage (GTDB taxonomy): Bacteria > Deinococcota > Deinococci > Deinococcales > Trueperaceae > CALDPK01. Next base: position 442 of record CAZPLV010000085.1, on the reverse strand, counting down.
GGAGGCCGGCGTATGAACACGCTTGTCGTGGTTCTGCTGGCGGTTCTGCTGCTGCCGCTGGCCCTGACCGTGGCCCGGATGCTCAAAGGGCCCGGTCTGGCAGACCGGTTCGTGGCGCTGGACATGCTGACGGGTATCGCCGTGACCGCAGCTGCGCTCACCGGCGTGCTCACCGGCCGCAGGGAGTTCCTCGACGTGGGACTCGGTCTGGCAGTATTCGGCTTCGTGGGCACGATCGCACTGGCGGTGTTCCTGCAGCGCAAGGAAAGGAATCGCCCATGACAGCATCAGTTGCACTGGGCGCGCTGCTGCTCGCAGCCGGAATGTTCTTCAACTGCGCGGCAGCAATCGGCCTGTTGCGTTTCCCGGATGCCCTGCAACGCATGCATGCCTCGACCAAGGCGGGCACACTCGGTGCGGGTCTCACCATAATGGGAGCCGT
>CAZPLV010000084.1:0-7453 GCA_964587295.1 uncultured bacterium | reverse complement strand
GCCCGTTCAATGCTGATCCTGACCGAGGGCTTCCCCACCTACGGCGGCCTGGCGGGCTACGACCTTGAGGCGCTGGCCGTCGGGTTCGAGGAAGCACTGGAAGAGCCGTACCTGCGCTACCGGCTGCGTTCCATCGAGTATCTGGGCAAACAGCTGCTCGAGGCGGATATTCCCATCATCCAGCCGACCGGGGGCCACGCGGTTTACATCGATGCAGGCAGGATGCTGCCGCACCTCTCTGCAGCTGAGTATCCGGCCTGGGCACTCTCATGTGTGCTGTATCTGGTGGGTGGCGTACGGTCGGTGGAAATCGGCTCGGTCATGTTCGGGCGTCAGCCTGACGGGACGGAGAAGGCTGCACCGCTGGAGCTTGTGCGGCTGGCGTTCCCGCGGCGCATGTACACCCAGAGCCACGTGGATTACCTCGCAGAGGTGCTGCTCAAGGTCGGTGAGCTGCGCGAACACGTTCGCGGAGTCCGCATAGTAGAGTCACCTGACGTGCTGCGCCACTTCAGCGCCCGCTTTGAGCCGCTTGGTGGTGGCCTGCTGGGGAAGTGACGGATTTCAGTGATGCATGATGCAGTTGCCAATACACCCAGGGGTATACTGCCCGCATGGCAACCACTGAAGTAACCGTCGACAATTTCAACGAAACCATCGAGAACAACGACATCGTCGTGCTCGACTTCTGGGCAGACTGGTGCGGACCGTGCAAGATGTTCGCCCCGGTGTTCGAGAAGGCCGCCGAAGAAAACAGTGACGTTGTATTCGGCAAAATCGATACCGAAATGCAGCAGGATCTGGCAGCTGCATTCCAGATCCGCTCGATCCCCACGCTGATGGCATTCCGTGAACGGGTGCTGGTGTTTTCTCAGCCCGGTGCACTCAACGGCGGTCAGCTGGACGAGGTGCTGAATGCGGTACGGGAACTGGACATGGAAGAGGTCCACGCACAGGTCGCTGAACAGGAGGCTGCTGCCGCAGCCGGAAGCCCTGAACAGGCTGACTGATGGCCGCAACAATCGATGCTGAGGCGAAACGCCGCATCCTGAACCGGTTGCTGCGCGCGCAGGGCCAGCTGGCTGCGGTGGTGCGGCTCGTCGAGGAAGACCAGCCGTGCCGGGACATCGTGACCCAGCTCGCTGCCACCTCCAAGGCCATCAACCGCGCCGGTGTGGTGATGATCAGCTCCGCCATGCAGGAATGCGTTGCCGGGCCGGAATCAGAACGGGAGCCCGGCGCCATGCAGCCGGTTGATTTTGAGAAAATGTTCCTGATGCTCGCCTGAAGGGCGACTCTCCTCAGGTGAACCAGCCGGGGCTCAGCGCCAGCCGAGTCCCGGTGCCACATGTTTGAGGATGGCCTCAATCGTGTGGGCGCAATAGTCAACGCCAAGCTGGTTGGGAACCGTGAGCAGCAGCGTATCCGCCTCAGCAACAGCCTCGTCCTGCTTCAGCTGCTCAATCAGCACGTGCGGCTCCGCTGCGTAACTGCGCCCGAATACCGCACGGGTTTCCGCGTCCAGGTAGCCGAACTGATCTGATTCGGATTGCCCGCGGCCGAAGTAGGCGAAGTCCCGGTCATCAACAAGCGCAAAGATGCTGCGGCTGACTGAGACCCGGGGCTCCCAGTCATGTCCCGCCTCACGCCAGGCGTCACGGAACACCCGGATCTGACGGGCCTGCTGGACGTGCAGCGGCTCACCGGACTCGTCATTCTTGAGGGTTGAGCTCATCAGGTGCATGCCGCTGCGGGCGGCCCAGACGGCAGTTGCGTCAGAGCCTGCACCCCACCAGATGCGCCGGCGCAAGCCTTCGGAATACGGTTCAAGCCGGAGCAGTCCGGGCGGGTTCTGGAACATCGGCCGGGGATTCGGCTCAGCGAAACCTTCGCCCTCGAGCAGCTGCAGAAACACGCTGGCATGGCGCCGGGCCATGTCCGCGTCCGTCTCGTCCTCTGCCGGCGCGTAACCGAAGTAGCGCCAGCCGTCCTGCACCTGTTCGGGTGAACCACGGCTTATGCCCATCTGCAGGCGACCACCGGCAATCAGGTCTGCCGCACCTGCGTCTTCCGTCATGTAGAACGGGTTCTCGTAGCGCATATCGATGACACCGGTCCCGATTTCGATGCGGTTGGTTTTCGCTCCGATTGCTGCCAGCAGCGGGAAGGGCGAGCCGAGCTGTCTGGCGAAGTGATGGACCCGGAAGTATGCACCGTCTGCGCCGAGTTCCTCTGCTGCTACGGCCAGCTCGATGGACTGCAGCAAGGTGTCAGACGCAGTCTGCGTTGCCGAATTCGCCGCTGGGGTCCAGTGCCCAAAAGACAGAAAACCGATGCGTTTCGTCATGCGACCAGTGTTCCACGTGCGGCAGTTACATCCAGTTGTGCCCTGACACAATTGTTGTCCTGGCACTCGCCTGGCTTGGCTGGTTGCTGTCCTCTGACTGAGGGCAGTACCTTAAGTACATGCCGCTGACTGCCACCAAAGCTGGACCAGCAGACCTGAATGTACACTGGGAGCTCCCCGTAACCACAGACCGGGCGTGGGAAGCCTTGACGATGCCGGCTTTACTGGACCAGTGGCTCGGTACCGTGATTGAAGGCGAAGTTACACCTGGGGCCGACTTCACCGTCGCTCACGGTGAGGGCTACAACTGCATTTCGAGGGTAAGCGCGTTCAAGCCCAACGCTGTGCTGCGCTACTCGTGGCTGTTTCCTGACGAGCCAGCCAGTGAAGTGAGCTGGGCGCTTTCCCCTGCCGCTGACTCAACCAACCTCAGACTCGTTCACCGTGGGCTGGCGGAACTGGTCCCTTCGTACAGGGACGGCTGGATCACACATCTGACATATCTTGAGGCTGCTGCGGTGGGGACCCCTTTGTCAAAGGAGTTCTTCTGGAACTTGCACGCGACAGTAAAGTCCCTCGGCCGGCAAGGTGGACCCGCGGAGGGACTGTCATTCCTGAATCCGGTTTCGCTTTAATCGAGGGCAGCGCGAGCAAATGCTGAAGACTGAACCAGCTTGCGTCACTAGTTGGCGCAGCAGCTCCGTAACTTGGTAAGGCGCCCTGAGCTGACCCCGCCCCCCGGATGGCTCAGGAGCGCAACTCTTCAAAAAACGGAGTGTTCCCGGTCTTCAGCGCCTGATGCGCATACACGAACATGCCGGCAGACCAGGCTTGCAGCGGATGGCCCATCGGTCTGCCGGACACGCCGTGCAGCCACTCATTGAATTCCCATTCACCTTCCTTGCCCTGCCGGTTTGCCCCCGCAAGCAGCGCAAGCATTTCCGTTGCCCGCTCCGCCTGGCCTGTCTTCACCAGTGCACTCACGTAGAACCCCCCGATGAACGGCCAGATGCCGCCGTTGTGATACTGGTCGGGCAGATTCAGGTTACGGCTGCGGTAGTACTCACGCCAGTCACGGTCACCCGGGTACTGTGAAGGCGAAAATGCCTTGAGTGGAAACGGTGCATCAGCACCGCTGGCATGCGCATGGGTCAGTATTTTGCCGCTACGCTCTTCATTTGCGATTCCCAGCAGGATTGCGAGACTGTTGCCGAGCCCGTCGAAGGCGGTACCGAACTCACGGAATCCTACCCAAGGCAGGTAATAGGGCGTTTCGGTCAGCGTGGCAGTGTTCTGGTAAAGCAGGAACCATTCAAGCCGCATTTCCTTCAGCTGTTCCAGTTGCTCACCGAACTCCCTTCCCTCCCAGGGCCGGTCGATCCACATGAGCAGGTTGATCTTCAGGGCAACGTCCTCCGCGGCGCGGCCGTAGTCATGACCGGCAGAAAGGTCAAGATTCGCGGCAAATCTGGCCATTGCCCGCAGCGCACCGACGTACAGCACATTGTCGTAAAGAACGTTGTAACGCACTGAGTACAGGTCGGCCCAGTCACCGGCTTCAGGGACTTCCAGCAGGCCGCAACTGTTCATGTCCTGGTAGCGCAGCCACAGCGCAGCCTTCTCCAGAGCCAGCCAGTTTTCACGTACGAAACTCTCATCCGAAGTAGCCTGCCAGTGAGCCCAGTGGCCCAGTATGAACCACAGGTTGGCGTCCACGGCACCTGAATTCTCGGTTGTGACTGCGCCCGTACGGGTATCGAGGTTCAGGTGAATCATGCCCAACTCCGTCTGGGTTCTCCCCAAGGTAACGAGCGAAGCGCGTGAGGCATCGATCAGATCCTGCTCGCCCGTGAGCAACGCCCCGAGCATTGTGACGGCCGAATCGCGTGCCCAGACGTGCGGGTAACCGCCAGCCAGCGCGGACGCCTTGAAGCCGTGCTCATGCACACATGCCCGGAGAACATCCAGCGCCCGCCCGTAGGCTTCGCCGATAACACTTGAACTGTTCATGCCGTAAAGACTAGCACTGGTAGTGAAACTGTCGGAAATTACAACAAATGCTTGTACAGAACCGGTCTATTGGATACACTGCCAGCATTAACAAATTCAGCCAACGGAGGTGACCCACTTCAGTCGTTGTGCAACTGCATTACGGGGTGTTGACCGCACCGCGTGAGCACGTAGGTTTCACGCGTTTCGGACCGGACGATCCGGTCCGGGGAGGATTAACTTATGAACCGTACCGTCCGACTTATGGCCATACTTGCCGGCACCGCCCTGTTGTCTATGGCTGCCGCACAAACCAGCGTCACCTGGTCTTACTGGGGTGACCCGGGCGAACTTCCGCCAAACTTCGAAGTGATCGAGCAGTTTGAAGCCGCCCATCCCGATATCTCCATTGAAACCCAGCACGCACCGTGGTCCACATACTTCGACCGCTTGCAGACCCAGTGGGCCGGTGGGGTCTCGCCGGACGTAATGTTCCTGAACAACGTGCCCAGCTACGCTTCCCGCGGAGTTCTGGCCGAGCTGGATGACCTGGTTGAAACATCCGGTTTCGACATCAGCGGCTACCACCCGGACATGCTGAGAATATTCATGCTGGACGGCAACCTGCACGGCTTCCCACGTGACAACGACACGACTGTCCTCTACTACAATATGGACCTGTTCGACGAGGCCGGAGTCGCCTATCCGGATGACACCTGGGACTGGGACACGCTGCGTGAAGCCGCCTCTGCCCTGACCGTCCGCGATGATGCCGGACGTAACATGCAGTACGGCGTCGTACTGGAAGCGAACAAGTATCCGAACTGGGTGCACCAGAACGGCGGTCTGATTTTTGACGATCCCGTCGCACCGACGCACTTCCACCTGGCGGAGCCCGCAGCAGTCGAAGCAATCCAGTTCATCGCTGATCTGATCAACGTCGATGGCAGCGCACCATCATTCGACGCCCAGCAGCAGATGGGCAGCACCACGGAATTGTTCGCAACCGGACGTGTGGCCATGGTCATGACCAACGCCGCCCGCGTTCCCACTTTCATGGACGCCGGCTTTAACTGGAATGTCGCACCACTGCCCATGGGACGGACCGGCATCCGCGCCAACACTCTCGGTGGAGCAGGTTACGTGATGGCCACCAACCCGGCAGACCTTGACGCGTCATGGCAGTTCCTGCAGTTCCTGAGCGGCCCCGAAGGCCAGGCGATATTCGCAGCCACCGGCCTTGCGGTACCAGCACTTACCACTCCCGAGACGACCGCGGCCTTCACAGGCGCCCTGCCGGAGTCTGTGAATGCCCAGGTGTTCATCGATGAAACCGCGAACGGTATGCTGAACCCGAACTTCCCCGACTGGCGCGAGATTGAGACCACCCTGGTCACCCCCGCTCTTGACCTAGTCTGGAACGGTGAGCAGACCGCCGAAGAAGCACTCGGCTCCATCGAGGCACAGGTACAGGCTTTCCTGGATCGCCAGTGAGAGTATTCGACGCTCACGTCCACAATTTCTGGTGGGATCGCACTAAAGACGCTGAGGGCTTCCTGGAGGCCCTCAGCGACACCGCCGCCGAAATCGGCACGGTGAAGATTGCCTTGCTGGGCAACCCGGGTGCAACCGGCCATGACGCCCTGCAGAACGCCATCGAGGCGTACCCCGATTTGCTCATCGGCATGGGCTGGCTGCGGTTGGACGAGGACCCACCCAGTCTTATTGACGAGTTTGCGGAACGCGGTTTCAAAGGCATCAAAATACTGGGGCCCGCCCGTAACTACGACGATGAGGCCTACTATCGCCACTACGAGAAAGCTCAGGCACGCGGGATGCGCGTCCTGTTCCACACCGGAATTCTCGGTGGTGCCACCGACTACTTGATGGGCAGCAGCGAAGATGAGTGGAAAGCGCCACCAACCGGCCAGGAAGAAGCCGAAATGGTGGCCAGGCTGGACAGGCAGGCGCGCGGCCGGCTGTATGGCCATTCCAGCGCCCGCATGCAACCCATCTACCTGGATACGATTGCTTTCGCGTTTCCTGAGCTGTACCTGATTGGCGCGCACCTTGGCTGGCCCGACTACCGGACGGCCTGCGCCATCGCCCGCTGGCGGCCACGCCTGTTTTTCGATGTGTCTGGTGGGGACGTTGTGCGCAACCACATCATCGATGGCGGCTACATCATGAACGAAATCCGGCCCGGGAAGCTCGTTTACGGCTCGGATTCCGACCACCGCCGCATGAAACGCGACGTTGAGGAATGGAAATCAGCTTTCGACCGTCTGGGACTGAGCGAAGAAGAACAGGATCTGATTTTCTATCGCAACGCAGCGCGGATATTCGGTATTGATGACTGAACGCAGGCCCCGGAGAGCAGGATCACTGATGCGGCGTGAAACATTCGCTGCGTATGGCTTCCTGCTCCCCAACCTGCTGGGCTTTCTCGCCTTTACGATGCTGCCGGTCATAGCCGCGCTGCTCATCAGTTTCACCAACTGGGATCTGCTCCGCCCCGCAGAGTGGGTCGGCTTCGCAAACTATGAACGGCTGCTCACCGATCAGCTCTTCCACCGGGTGTTACGCAACACCCTGCTTTACGTCCTGGGCACCGTGCCTGTCCAGATGCTGCTCGCTCTACTCATCGCCTTGGCTCTTAACCAACGCATTCCCGGCCAGATATTTTTCCGGACCGCGTTCTTCATGCCTGTCATTGCTTCGACAGTCGCGGTTGCCCTCGTCTGGCGCTGGATTTATCACGCTGATTTCGGATTGCTCAACAGCGCCCTTTACGCCATCGGCGTGAGCGACCCGCCGTCTTGGCTGTCCAGCACCCGCTGGGCGCTCCCGGCAGTCATCATCATGAGCATCTGGCAGCAGATTGGCTTCTCGATGGTGCTGTTCCTGGCGGGACTCCAGGGCGTACCGCAGACGCTATATGAGGCCGCCCGCATCGATGGCGCAAACACTTTTCAGAGATTCCGGTTCATTACGATCCCGCTCCTGTCATCCACCACTTTCTTCGTGCTCGTAATCGGGGTCATCAACTCGTTCCAGGTGTTCGACCAGGCGCTCGTGATGACGAACGGTGGCCCGGCAAACGCCACCAACACCATA
>CAZPLV010000083.1:0-7570 GCA_964587295.1 uncultured bacterium | reverse complement strand
GAAGTTGGTGTTGAGGGACTTCGCGGCTCCGGCTCGGGCTCGGCCGAGAACAGTTTAGTTACCACAAGCGGACTATAGCAGGTTTGCGGCCGGGCACGGCGTATCAAATCACAAGATCGCGCAGGGGCGATGATTGCCTGGTTCGTTCCTGTTTATGGTTCAGGAGTCGATGACGATCAGCAGCGCCAGTATCGTGGCCTGGACGGGGAATATGAATGCTGGTGCGCCAAAGGCATCGAGCAGCATCGCTGGCGCGGTTGCCAGCAGGGACGCCACGCCCCAGGCTTCCATCCGGTGGGCCGGCGTGTTGACCCAGGTGCTGTACTTTTCCAGCCACAGTACAGCGCTGAGCAGGATTACGACGAGAAGCGCCAGCAGGTCGAATCCGACGGGACCCGCACCCAGCAGTGGCAGCAGCAGCCAGCCCGCGACTGCAGCAGCGATCGCCAGGAGTCCAGCTGGCAGTGACCGGCCGAGTGTCCGCTGGGAGCCACTGAGCGGCAGGCTGCGGGAATAGGCGCCGGCTCCAAGCGTGAAGCTGGCCAGGTTGCCCATTACAAACGTCATGAGCAGCAGACCGAACGATCCGAGCCGGGGCGCGAATATCGCACCAAGTACAACCAGGCCAAACTGAAGTACCACCCGGATCTGCGATAGTACCGGACGGCGCAGCAGCATAAGCCAGGTTCGCCAGGCAATGGCACGCCACTGTGCTGCTCCGGCTGGCGGGGGCCTCAGGTGCCGTGACGGCCGGGTGGCCCCGGGACGGTCATGCAGGGTCGCGAGCAGTCGCTGACGGTAGGCGGGATCGTCGAAGCCCTGCACTCCGGCCATGGCAGCAATCATGTTCATCTGCCGCATTGCGGAAAGCTCGCTGAGCACGAACGATTGTGCAGCGAAGCGGGGCGGGTACTCATGCTGCAGGGTCCGGTGTACCAGCAGTGAGCTGACTGCGGCCAGCAGCAGGGGTGCAGTGAGGCTGAATATGCTGGAACTGACGAAAGCACCGGTCAGACCGGCCGCCGGGACAAAAACGCCAATCAATGCCAGGAAGGTCGCAGCCGGCAGAAGAATGAGCAGCCTGAGGTCGGCTGTCGGATTGTCACGTTGCCAGTAGCGGATCCAGTTGAGGTTCACGATGCTGATCAGAATGAGCGCAAGTGCCGGTGCGGCCCAGTACGGCTGGATGTGGAGCCAGTAGGGCGCGACCACGGTCCAGACACCGCCGATGAGAAGTCCGGCGGTGCCCCGCATGAGCCAGATCTTGAGAAAAGGCCAGCGCATCACGTTGAACGGCTGCGCCTGGCTGAGCACGAGCTGGTACACGTCCCGGCGGTTCACGTGCACGGGAGCCGCGCGGACGCGGTAAATGAGGGAGCCGAAGATCATTGTGGTGATCGTGGCGAAAGCCGGGCCGACGGGCAGTCCCAGCGGTTCGTCCAGCTGCTCCAGCAGCTCGATTCCGGCGATGAGGAACACCACAAGCCAGAAGATAAGGTAAAGAATGGTCCACCAGCCGACGGACTTGCCAATCCAGTCGACGTAGCTGCGGGTTGAACGTTTGAGTGTCAGGTCACGCAGGTAACTGACACCGGCGCTGGCCGGCAGGCTCACGCCTTCAACTGTCCGTCCTGCAGACTCAGATGCCTTGCGCCCAGATTCTCGAGCAGTTCGTTCTGGTGACCGGTCAGCAGCACCGCTCCGCCAGCTTCGCACCGCTCCTGCAGTGCCTGGTTCAGCAGTGCCTGTGAATCAAGGTCCAGACCGTTGTAAGGCTCATCAAGAATGAGCAGTGGCGTATCCAGGCCCAGTGCCAGCGTGAGTGACAGTTTTTGCCGCATGCCACGTGAGTGGGTGGCCGGGTACTCGCCTTCGCGGTCCAGCAGGCCAAATCTGTCCAGCTGCTCCCGCATCCGCTCATTGGCGCCAACCTGACCGTAGAGCAGGGCAACGAAGTGCATGTGCTCGGCCAGCGTCAGATCCTCGTAGAGAGCGGCTTCGTCGGGCACATAAACGAAGTGCGCACGTGCGGCCGGGGTGGCTGGCCGGTGGCCGGCAATGAAAATATCACCCGTGCTGGTGGGCAGCAGATTGACGAGGGACCTGAGCAGAGTGCTCTTGCCCGCTCCATTGGGACCTGTCAGCAACGCCAGTTCACCGCCATTGAGGGTGAAGTCGGCATGGGCGACGATGGGAACGCCTCCCAGTTTTACTGAAACTTCCTGAACTAGTAGTGGTGGGTTACTGGCAGACATCGGGGTCCAACCTACCAGAAATGCCGTCAACGGCGTGTTAGCGTAAACGTATGAAGTCAGAACTCCTGGAGGAGTTTGGCTGGACAGCAGAGCTGGCCGCCGAGTTCCGGAAACTCGCAGATCCGGACGATATTCCCGGCCGGATTATCGGGCATGAACGCACCAGCCTGCGTACCATCACCCCGGATGGCGAACGGCAGGTTACTGCCGGCGCACGCTTCCGCCGGGGCCGCGACCGGCAACGGCCCGTGGTTGGCGACTGGCTCGTACTGCAGCCGATATCCGGTGACGAACGACTCAACCTTCGCCACATCCTGGAGCGCAAGTCGCAACTGAGCCGCATAGCCAGCTCAAGACGCAGCCAGGACGGCACCGTGGGCGGCCGCCCCGAAGAGCAGGTGCTCTCCAGTAATCTCGACACGGTCTTCATAATGACCGGACTTGATGATGATTACAGCCTGGCGCGCATAGAACGCTACGTTTCCACTGTCCGTGACGGTGGTGCGCAGCCGGTTCTCCTGCTCAACAAGGCTGACCTGGCCGGTCCGGAACTCAGCGCGGAAAGGGAACGCGAAGTACGCGCGGCCCACGCTGACCTGGCCGTGCACGTCATGAGCCTCGAGGACGGAACCGGCCTGGAAATCCTGGAGCAGTACATGGGACCCGGCAAAACCATCGCGCTCATTGGCTCCTCGGGCGTCGGCAAATCCAGCCTGGTGAACAGCATCCTGGGTGAGGAAGCCGCGCTGACCGGCGAAACACGCTCAGGTGACGGCAAAGGCAGGCACACAACCACCTGGCGCGAGATGTTCGTTCTGCCGGGTGGACGTGGCATCCTGATCGACAATCCCGGACTGCGGGAAGTCGGCGTGTTCACCAGCGGCACGGCAGAGGCCTATAACGACATTGAACAGCTTGCTGCGAACTGTCAGTTCCGCAGCTGCACGCACCAGTCCGAACAGGGCTGCGCCGTGCTTGAGGCCGTGCGTTCAGGCGAGCTCAGCCTGGAACGTTACGAAGCCTGGATGGCCCGCCGGGCGGAAGCCGAACAGGTTGAAGGCTGGCTGCGGGACAGCGAAAAACGCCGCGGTCGCCGCCCACGTCGCTAGGCAGGCATATCATTGACAACATGACGAACCAGGCGCTCAAAGCCGGGACCATGCTGATTACCGGTGCAGCCGGTTTCATCGGCTCAAACTTCAGCCGCTACATCGCAGCCCGGCATTCACAACTGCAGCTGGTGCTGCTCGACAAACTGTCCGCCTACTCAACCATGACCCCACTCGAGAAGGTGGTTGACTCGGGTCGTGCCAGTTTCGTCCGCATCGACCTTGCGGATGAAGCGGCAGTCAACGAACTGCTTGAGGGTCAGCACTTTGACTACATCGTCAACTTCGCCGCCGAAAGTCATAACGACCGCGCCATCGCCGATTCGCGGCCTTTCGTGTCCAGCAATGTGGTCGGCGCATACAACCTGATCGAAGGGGCGCGCCTTGCAGGAGCAGGCCGGATCGTGCACGTGTCCACCATCGAGGTTTACGGCGAGCAGGGCGCAGGCGTCAGGCACTTCACGGAAAGCAGCCCACTGAACGCCAAGACACCGTACTCCGCGTCCAAAGCTGCGGCCGACCTGCTGGTGCGGGCCCACATGCAGACCTACCCACAGCTGGACCTCGCCATGACGCACTGCGCCAATAACTATGGCCCCTGGCAGTTCCCGGAGAAACTCATTCCACTGGCAATAACGAATGTGTTGCGCGGCCGTCGCATCCCGCTCTACGGTGACGGACAGCAACTGCGCGACTGGCTGCACGTCGAGGATCACTGCCGCGGCATCGAACTCGTACTCGGACGCGAGCGCACAGCCGTAGCGGCAGAAGCCGCCACCGATCCGGGTCTGCTCCCCATTTACGACTTCTCCGCACGTGAGGAACGAAGAAACTCAGACATCATCCGTATGGTGACTGACGCTCTGGATGTGGACTTTGAGGAGTGGACGGAGTTCGTGCCCGACCGGCCCAACCATGACCGGCGCTATCTGATTGAACCGCACAAGGCGGAATCAGAACTCGGCTTCCGACCGGAGCATGAGCTGGAGGCGGGCATTGAGCAGACAGTCCGCTGGTACGAGGAAAACCGGGCCTGGTGGGAAGAAATTGCCGGACGCGGCGAACTGCAGTTCAACTGGTAACAAACCGGGTGGCGCTGAGTAACGACTCAGCCGAGTGTGAGCTTCCAGGCTCCGTCCGCCGACGCGACCACTCCCTTGCCCTCGAGGTGGCGGAGGTGGCACTCGGTCTGGCGGGCACCGAACTGCAGCACCTGTTCGCTTACCTGTCTGTTGCCGTAGAGCAACTTGGCAATTTCGAGGCTGGTGGTGGCGCCGGTGCGCAGGCCCATCAGGATTTCACCTTCACGGCGCAGGCGGTACTCATGCATTTCCAGCACGTGCTGCCAGCCGTTCTGGATGACGGGACCATGCCCGGGGGCAAGGGTGTCAATTTCCAGGTCGAGCAGGCGGCGCATTGATTGCAGGTACTCGGTCATGTTGCCGAGGGGTTCGCCTACGTAGACGGTGCCGTTGCTGAGTACCTGGTCGCCTGAGATGAGCAGGCCGCTGCCTTCGAAGTGCAGGCAGACGTGTCCGGGACTGTGTCCCGGGGTGTGGATAACCGTGGCGGTGCCGAGGGGCGTTTCGAGTTCCTGGCCGTCTTCGAGGCGGTTGTCCGGTCGCATGGGGATGCCGAGCCGCTCAAGAATTATTTCGTCCGCAGCGTGCATGCTGATCGGGGCGTGCCATTCCTCGCGGAGTGCTGCTGCGGCGCCGATGTGGTCCGGATGGGCGTGGGTGAGGATGATTCCCTTGACCGTGGGCTCACCGAGTTCACGCCAGTATTCCAGTATCAGCCTGGAGTCGGTTTCCTCATCGCGGCCGGTGTCCACCAGCAGTGCTTCGCCGCTGCCGACCAGGAAATACGTATTGACGATGTCTTCGTTGCCCAGAATTCCGGTGATGCGCAAGGGCAGCTGCTGCAAACCGTGCATGCGCACAGCGTACCAGCCTGGTAGGTACGGTGTGGCTTGCATGAGCGGTAGTATCTCTGCAGATGGATGCCCAGGTTGTAGCCCCAGGTTCTGAGGAGAGAATATCCACTGCCAGTCTGCTGATGGTCATGGGCACGCTGCTCACCTGGTCGAGTGCCTTTCCGGCCATCTCGTTTGGCCTGCGGCACTTCTCGCCCGGTGAGTTGAGCCTGGGACGTTTCGCTGTTGCTTCTCTCTGTTTCCTGCTGTTTGTTGTTGTCGGCATCATCCGGTTGCCGCCGTTGCGGTACTGGCCGGCGATTGCACTGCTGGGCGGCATCGGTATTGCCGCCTATCAGCTGCTGCTCGGTTACGGCATGACGCGGGTTGCTGCTGGTGCGGCCAGTGTTCTGATTGCCCTGGCGCCTGCTGTGACGTCGGCGCTGGCGGTCTGGCGGCTGGGTGAGACGCTGAGCCGACGGCTGATTTACAGCCTGGTGCTTGCTTTCATCGGCGCGGTCATTGTCTCCCTGGGGGCCGGTTCTGAGTTCCGGTTTGAACCGCTGGCGTTGCTCATCTTCGGCGCCGTCATCTGTACGAGTATTTATTTTGTGTGGCAGAAGCCGCTGCTGCGGGATATAGCCCCGCTGGATTTCACTGCTGCGAGCATTATCGCGGGGACGGTTGTGCTGATTCCGTTCGGTCTCGGTTTGCCGGAGAAGCTTGCGACTGCTTCGGGGGCGCAGATCGGATCGCTCATTTATCTTGGCGTTGCTCCTTCGTTCCTGGGTTACCTGCTGTGGAACACTGCGCTGTCGCGTTCTCCGGTCAGCAAACTGTCGCTGTTCATGTATGCGCAGCCGGTGCTGTCCGGGATGATTGCCTGGGTCTGGCTTGATCAGGTGCCCACCATCCTGACGCTTCTCGGCGGGGTTGTTCTGGTCATCGGAGTGGTGTTCGGCAACTCACAGCCGAAGAATAAAGCACGTCGCCGGGCTGATGAACCCGTAAACTGAGTTTCATGCGGGTGCTGCTGCTGCTTGTGATGCTTTCCGGACTTGGTTCGGCTCAGGTTGCCTTCACTGATCTTGAAGGCAGTCGCTACCGGGAGGCAATCAGTTTCCTGCACAGCCGGGACCTGATTGGCGGCTTTCCGGACGGCAGCTTCCGTCCGGCTCAGGCAATGACGCGAGCCGAGTTTCTGACGATGGTCATGCGCGCTGCGAACCTTCCTGAAGCTGCAGTCAGCGGGCAGTGCCTGGCGGAGATGCCCGCTGGGGCCTGGTATGCGCCGGTGATGTGCCAGGGGCTGTCGCTCGGACTCATAAGCGGGGAGCCTGCAGAGATGCGGCCGCAGGACACCGTTGTCTTCTCTGAGGCGCTCAAGATCGCGATAACCGCCTTCGGCTTCGAGACACGGGAGTTGCAGGCCGGTGAAGCCTGGTATGCACCGTTTGTGGAGTTCGCGGGGGAGAACGGCATTCTGCCCACGCTGTCGTTCCGTCCCGGCAACTTCGTCACGCGTGAGATTGCCGCCAGCGTTCTCTACCGGTCTCTGGTACTGGCCGGAGACAGTCCGCCGCGGCTGCAGCCCACACCCGAAATTGCCGCGCCTGTCATTACCGAAACTGCGCCGGCTGATCCGCCAATTGCTGCGGACCCGCCGCCGACCATCATCGAGCCGGCCGAACCGCCTGTTGCTGCAATTCCGGATGAACCTGAGACCGTACCCGCCTGCGCCGCGGGAAGTCTGGCCGCACCACCAGCGCACCTGACTGTCAACGGTTCCCAGCGCAGCCTGATCACTCATTTGCCGCCGGGCCTGCGGCCTGGTCAGCCCGCTTCGCTCGTAATCGTGTTTCACGGCCGCACCAACAGCAACGAACAGGTGAAGCGCTACATGCGACTCGATGACAACGCCAGGGACAGCATTGTGATCTACCCGGCGGCGCTGCCGGTTGCGAGCGGCGGCTTCAGCTGGCAGGATCCGGGTGACACGGTAACGAGCCTGCGGGATTTTGAGCTGTTCGACGCGATAGTCGAACGGTTCAGCAGCGCGTACTGCGTTGATCAGGACCGCATATTCGTGGTTGGCCATTCACTCGGTGCGTACTTCGCCAACAGTGTCGCCTGCATGAGGGCCGACACGGTGCGTGCTGTTGCCAGCGTGGCTGGTGGGATTCTGCCCGGCAGCTGCCCCGCGGAAGTGGCCGCGTTGCTGTTCCACAATCCCAACGACACGCTCGTGGCAATCAGTGAAGGTGAATCTGCCCGTGACGTGTTCCTGCATA
>CAZPLV010000082.1:3334-7635 GCA_964587295.1 uncultured bacterium | reverse complement strand
CTGGGTCAGGAGTTCGGCGGTTACGTCACCCAGCTGGACAAGGGCATGGAGGCAGTGCAGAACAGCCTGCCGCACCTGCTTGAAGTCCCGCTTGGCGGCACCGCGGTCGGCACCGGACTGAACGCGCCTGAGGGCTACGCCGAGGCTGTGGCGAAGCGCATTGCCGACCTGGCCGGCCAGCCGTTCCGCACTGCTGACAACAAGTTCGAGGCGCTCTCCGCGCATGACGCGCTCGTAGAGGCCTCGGGCGCCCTGAAGCGCCTGGCAGTCAGCCTGATGGCAATTGCCAACAACATCCGGCTGCTCGGCTCGGGACCCCGTTCCGGCATCGGTGAACTGCAGCTGCCCGAGAACGAACCCGGCTCGTCAATCATGCCCGGCAAGGTGAACCCGACCCAGGCAGAGGCGCTGACCATGGTGTGCGCCCAGGTGATCGGCAACGACGCCGCCATAACCGTCGCCGGCACCCACGGTCACTTCCAGCTGAACGTGTTCATGCCGGTCATGATCCACAACCTGCTGCAGTCGGCCCGGCTGCTGGGCGACGCCTGCCTGAGCTTCACCGACAACTGCGTCAGCGGAATCACGGTGCGTGAGAAGAACGTCAGGGCACACGTGGACAACAGCCTGATGCTCGTCACTGCACTCAACAGCCGCATCGGCTACTACAAGGCAGCCGAGATTGCACAGCTGGCGCACCGCGAGGACCTGTCGCTCAAGGAAGCAGCGCTCAGGCTTGGTTACCTGAGCGCTGAGGAATTCGATGAGACCGTCGATCCGTCAAGGATGGTCTAGCGTTCGTCGATAAGCTCCGCGTCCGGCGGGTACCAGAGCAGGTCTTCCTCACGAAGGCCGGAACCGAACTGCAGGCCGGACAGCTCAATGCGCAGCAGGGTGTCACCGCGCTGGGTAAACAGCGTGATCTCCTGCGGCCACCAGCCATCCTCGAGGGCAACAACCGTGGCTGAGCCGATGTTGGCTTCACTGTCCAGGTTGGTCAGTTCAAGCAGCCGGCCCGGACCCTGCTCCGTATCGACAGCGCCGGCTACGCTGGCGTCCCAGCCGCTGAACAGCTCCGCCAGGTTCAGGGTCAGCTCGAAGCTGCCCTCGGCGTCACCGGCCAGCGGACCGTAGGCGTTGGGATCATCGGCGCTGTAGAGCACCACCTGGTTGGTCAGGTAGTTGTAGTTGTACAGGTCGTCGGGCGTAACGATGATGAAATTGTCGGCCAGTGCGTCGGGCTGGATGATGAACAGCCTGATGAGCTGTTCGGCCGGTATTGCTTCCACTTCAAGTTCGAGCTGGTAGACGGTGCCGTCGCCGGCCAGCATTTCGCCCGTGACGAGGAAGCTGGCGTCGGTCGTGGAATCAAGCGTCTGCTGCATGCCGCTGATGATTTCGTCAGGAGTGGCCTGGGCCAGTGCCACAGCGGGCAGGGCAGCGGCCAGGGCCAGCGCCGCGAGGCTGCGGCCGAGGCGGTCTGTAAGTCGGTTGGTCATGCCTGCATGATACGCAGCCGCGCCGGCGTATGGCTGCAGGGGCGTTAAGGAATGTTAATTGTCGGCAGCATCAGGCGGATACGTGAAGGCTTCTTAAGTATGGCCACATTTCAGGGGATTCCAAACTGCTAGGCTCCGTAGCATGAAAGGAGTTACAACCATGCGCAAACTCGTGAGTCTTGTCGTGCTGTCTCTTGTAACTGCTGCTTTTTCGCAGAACATCATCTTCAATCCCCAGGGAATCGTCGTCAATCCGAATCCAAGCTTTGAGGTGGATGTCCGGGTGAACAAATCCGGCGCTGCGCCGAGCTACCAGATCGGTGAGAGCATCAGCATCTCAGCGACCGTGAACGCCGATGCCTGGGTTTACCTGTTCAACGTCCGCTCCGACGGTGAAGTCGTTCAGATCCTGCCGAACGACCTGGACGAGGAAGGCCGCAACAACTACCTGCGTGCCGGCCAGACCAAGACTTTCCCGCCGCCCAACGCCCGCTACACCTTCACCATTGACGGGCCGACCGGCCTGGACAAGGTCATCGCTGTTGCCAGCCGCGACCAGCTGAGCACCAGCACCCTGGCCAACTTCACCCAGGGCGAACAGATGTTCAGCTCGAACATCGGCGAGAGCGGATTTGCCTCAGCGCTCAGCATCATCGTGTCGCCGCTTCCCCAGGGCAACTGGGTCACCGACACAGCCCACTTCTGGGTCGGCAACCCGCCCGCACAGCCCACGACCGGCACCCTGCGGATCGAGTCCAGCCCGAGCGGAGCAGCCGCCTACATCAATGACGCTTTCATCGGCTACACGCCCGTGAACTACACCGCCCGCGGCGGCGACTACAACCTGCGGGTCGAGTCCAGTGGCTACCAGACTTTCAGCCAGCGGGTCACCATCCGCAACGGTGACAACACCGGCATCCACGCCAGCCTGAACCGGCAGCGCCAGACCGGCACCGTGTCGTTCCGCAGCAGCCCCAACCGCGCGGAAGTCTACGTCGGCGGCAACTACCTGGGCACCACCCCGCTGAACAACCAGACCTTCGACACCGGCAGTTATACCGTCCGTTTCGAACGTGACGGCTACACAGCGGCCACGGTCAATTTCACCGTGAACGCTGACAGCCGCCAGACCATCACCGGCAGCCTTGAGGCACAGAGCGGCTCACTGCGCATCCGCGCCAACGTCGGCGGCGCCCAGGTTTACCTGGACGGCACCCACTACGGCACGATCCCCAGTGGCAGCGGCGTGCTTGACCTGTCCGGTATCACCCCGGGCGTCTACGAACTGACAGTTGTTGCCCCGGGCTTCAACAGCCACTCCAGCACCGTCCGCATCAACGCCGGATCGACTGCAGAAGTGCGCGTGCAGCAGACCCGACGCTGAACAGGGCTGTAAACAGGCCATACATCTGAAAAGTGGGCTGCGGCTGATAGAATCGGCCGCAGCCCATGTCCATTGACCAAGATCCAAATTCTGCCGTCACCGCCATAGTGCTGGCCGGCGGCGACGCCAGCGACCCTCTCGCAGCCAGGTTCGGTGTGCCCAGCAAGGCCCACGTGCCCTGGCGCGGCCAGCCACTGGTGAATCAGGTGCTGCGCGCCCTGGCGGACAGCAGATCAGTCGGCAAAGTTGTTTTCGTGGGCAGCCGCCCGGACGGGCTCGATCCGCAGCCGGACTGTTCACTGCCGTCAGGAAAGCTGTTCTCGGATTCCGTGGCACTGGGCCTCGGCGCTGCACTGGCCGTGGCACCGGGCAGCCGCCTGCTGCTCGTCACCGGCGACCTGCCCTGGCTCAGCGGAGACGCTGTTGACCGCTTCCTGGAGCAGTCGCAGGACGACCTGAACTATCCGATCATCTTAAAAGAAACGGCACTGGAGCAGTTTCCGCAGCAGAAACGCACCTGGGTGAAGCTCAGGCAGGGTCAGGTCACAGGCGGCAACCTGGCAGTGTTCCGCGCGGAACTGGTGCCCCAGCTGCTGCTGCTGACCGACCGCTTCTTCGCGGCCCGCAAGAATCCGGTTGCACTCAGCTCGCTTCTCGGCTTCGGGACCCTCGTTTCACTGCTGCGCGGCAAGGCGGACCTGAGCAGTCTCGAGGCGACAATGAGCAAACTGCTCGGCTTCACTGCCCGGGCCGTCATTGCGGCTGACGCGAGTCTGGGGGCCGATGTGGACAAACCCGAACAGCTGCCGGCTGACTGACCCGGTTCAGCCGGCCAGAGGGAAGTAAGGCTGGGCGTCCGCGGCAAGCTCGTCCGCTGAGGGCAGCCTTGCGCCGGAGCTGACCAGCTGATGAGCGGCGAGGGCGATCATGGCGCCGTTGTCCGCGGCCAGTTCCAGTGGCGGGAAATGCACTTCGAACCCTTCGGCTTCGGCCAGGCTCTGCCTGAGCAGCCGGTTGGCAGCCACGCCGCCCGCGACACTCACCTTCCTGATTCCGGTATCACGCGCGGCACGCGCAACGACGTCGGACAGTGCCGCCACGGCGACGCGTTCGAAGCTGGCGGCCACATCCTCGTGGCGTACGTCCGGCTCCCGCTCCAGCAGCGTGGCCACGGCGGTTTTGAGGCCGCTGAA
Source organism: uncultured bacterium (assembly GCA_964587295.1). GTDB lineage: Bacteria > Deinococcota > Deinococci > Deinococcales > Trueperaceae > CALDPK01. The sequence goes on along the minus strand of CAZPLV010000082.1, from coordinate 3,559 downwards.
TGAGAACTCGTAACCCTTCTGGAGCCGCAGCGGCTGGGGCAGTTTCACCGCGTCCGGATCGCCGCCGAGGGCCAGCTTCGAGAGCGCGGCACCCCCCGGATAGGGCAGACCGAGCTGGCGGGCCACCTTGTCGAAAGCCTCGCCGGCAGCGTCATCACGGGTGCGGCCCAGTTCCCCGTACTCACCCCAGGCATCGACCCGGAAGAGGCTGCTGTGGCCACCCGA
>CAZPLV010000082.1:0-3234 GCA_964587295.1 uncultured bacterium | reverse complement strand
ACGCGCAGGTGCTCACGGCTGGCCACCTCCGGCATGACACCGCCGAAAGGTTCGTGCAGTTCCGTCTGCGAGGCCACGACGTTTGAGGCGACCCGGCCGTCAATCACCACGCCGACACCTGTGTCGTCACAGGAAGTGTCGATGCCCAGAATGACTTTCACGACTAAGGAGCGTAGCACCCGGCCGCGCCTACAATGGTCTGGTGAATACGGACGAATGGTTCAGCGCGTCAGCACGCGGGCTTGATGCCGGTACGCTCATGGTCAAGCCCGGAGTGCGCGGCTACCCGGATCTGCCGCCTGGTGCGGGCACGATTCAGAAACTCGGTCTGACCGGCCCGGGGCCCTTTCTGGACCTCAGCGGCTCAGCCGGGCTCGGCGCACTGACAGCCCTGGCTGCGGGGGCAGAAACTGCCGCTGTGCTGGAAGGTTCCGCAGCGGCGCTCGGCTGCGCACGGCTCAGCCTTGAAGGCGTGCCGGCCTGCGCGGAAGCCGGTTTGCCCTGGGATGAGTGGCCGTTTGAACCCGGCACGGTGCTGCTGCATCCGCCGGCGGACCGGGGCACCGCGCGCGTGGAACTGGAAATCCGGTCCGTGGCGGCTTCACTTCCTGCGGGGGGACGGCTGCTTTTGCTCGGCCACCGCGACGCCGGCGCCAGGCGCTACGAAAAGCTGGCGGCCAGCCTGTTCCGCCGTGCCGAAGTTATCCGCCGCGACAGTGGCTTCAGGCTGCTGGAATGCAGTGAACCGCTGGCGGGGCAGGAAGTGCCTGACCTGACGGTTCAGTTCAGTGCGAACGGTCTGGAACTTGAGGCAGTCAAAGGCACCTTTGCCGCCGGCAAAGCCGACCCCGGCACCAGGCAGCTGCTTGAGGCGCTTGCTGATCCCGGCTGGCTGAGTGGAAGGCAGGTGTTCGACCCGGGTTGCGGTTACGGCCTGATCAGCCTGGTGGCAGCCGGAGCGGGCGCGCACTGCACCGGCGTGGACGATGACCTGGCGGCAGTCCGCAGCAGCCGGCTCAATGCAGCGCGGCTCGGACTGCAAGGCCTGGTCAGCATCATGCATTCGGACCTGGATTCGGCCCTGCCCCGGGAACAGAAGTTCGACACGGTGCTCATGAATCCGCCCTTTCACGTGGGTCGCGGCGTCAGGCTTGACCTGCCGCGGGCCTTCATCCGGACCGCCGGCCGCCGGCTTGTGAAAGGCGGGGAGCTGTGGCTGGTCGCCAACCGGGCGTTGCCCTACGAGCAGCTGCTCGAAGGCTGGGCAAAACTGCAGACGGTGCGTGATGAAGCCGGCTTCAAGGTGCTGAGGGCAATTCGCTGAACGTGTAGCCACCGGCCCGGGCCAGTTGCAGCACCGTGCCGTAACTGCCCAGTGCCCGCTGGACAGCCTGCTGCTGATCCGGGCCGCAGATTGCAGCCACAGTCGGGCCTGCACCTGAAAGGTAGCTGCCCCAGGCGCCGGCTTCCAGGGCAGCGGTCAGCGCTTCAGAGAGCCCCGGCAGCAGCTGTTCACGGTACGGCTGGTGCAGCACGTCGCTGGTAGCCGTTGCCAGCAGCTCACCCTCAGCGCGCGCGACGGCCAGTGCCCACAGGGCCGTGCGGGACGAGGTGCTGATCACATCGTCGCGGCTGAAGCTGTGCGGCACCACCTTGCGGGCGGCTACAGTGGGCAGTTCCTCCCCGGGAATGGCGAACAGGAAGCGCCAGCCTTCGGGCAGCGGCAGGGAGCGTGCCTGCCAGCGGCCATCCTGAAAGGCGCTGGCCGTGAAGTCACCGAATATGGCGGGTGCCACGTTGTCCGGGTGACCCTCGGCGCGGGCGCACAGCTGGAACACGCCGTCACGGCCCAGCCCAAGGTCAAGCAGCACGTCTGCGGCAACGGTTCCGGCAACCAGCGCGGCGGACGATGAGCCCAGTCCGCGGGCCAGCGGGATGGGGTTGTCCACCTCGAAGGCCACGCCCGGCACCTCAACCCCTGCCTCACGGCAGGCGAGTGCGAAACCCTGGTGGGTCAGGTTGTGCCTGGTGTCCGGCAGTTGCCCCTCACCCCGGTAGCTGAAGCTGTCCTCGTCGTCCAGGCGGGCCTTCACGTCAAGCCACAGGTCCACAGCCAGACCCAGGCAGTCGTAGCCCGGTCCAAGATTGGCGCTGGTTGCCGGTACCCGGATTGCCGTGACAGAACTGTTTTGCATGTGCACGAATCTATCACGGGCGCACGCGGGCCGCCTGCGGCAGGCGGTAAGATTGGTGCATGGACCGACAGCGGCTGGCCGCCAGCATCTATGAGACCTCGCACCTGACCGGTGAGTTCGTTCTGCGTTCGGGTGCGACCGCAAGCGAGTATTTCGACAAGTACCTGTTCGAGAGCGACCCGGTGCTGCTGAGGCAGATCGCAGAGAAGCTCGTGCCGCTCGTGCCGGAAGGCGCAGACGCACTGGCGGGCCTGGAACTCGGCGGCGTGCCCATTGCCACCATGCTGTCGCAACTCACCGGGTTGCCGCTGCTGAGCGTGCGCAAACGGGCGAAGGAATACGGCACCAGACGCCTGGCTGAGGGTGGCGAGGTACACGGCAAACGGCTGGTGATCATCGAGGACGTCGTCACTTCCGGCGGACAGGTGGTCATCTCCACCGGTCAGCTGCGCGAGCTTGGTGCCGAGGTGGACACGGCCCTGTGCGTGATTGACCGCGAGGCAGGCGGCGGCGAGGCCCTGACTGCCACGGGCGTGGAACTCAGGGCGCTGTTCACCATGACGGACCTGAAGCAGGCTGTTTCAGCGGGAGGTGAAATATGAGCGAAGAGACGATATTCAGCAGTATCATCCGCCGCGAGGTGCCGGCCGACATCGTCTACCAGGACGATAACGTGACCGCCTTCCGCGACATCAATCCGCAGGCGAAGGTCCACATCCTGGTGGTGCCCAACCGGCGCATCATCATGGCCAGCACGGTCGAGGAGGATGACGCAGCGGTACTGGGGCAGCTGTTCATCGTTGCCAGGCGGGTTGCCGAGCAGGAAGGCCTTGAAAAGGGCTACCGGCTGATCGTCAACAGCGGTGAGCATGCCCACATGGAAGTGCCGCACCTGCACGTGCATCTGCTGGGCGGTGAGCCGCTCGGGCCCCTGCTTGCAAACTGAGGCTGAAACGGTAGGGCAAAAGTTGCAGAAGCGCCCGTTTTTCTGCTAAACTCATTAAGTTTGCTTCCGGGGCACTAGCGTTTGCAGGACCGG
>CAZPLV010000081.1:0-7650 GCA_964587295.1 uncultured bacterium | reverse complement strand
GAACCTGGTAGTTGGGGGCTTCCTTCGTGATGGTCACGTCGTGAGGGTGTCCCTCAATCAGGCTCGCCTGGGTGATGCTCACGAACTGGGCGTTACGCTGCAGGCTTTCAATGTCGGGAGTGCCGCAGTAGCCCATCGCACTCCTCAGGCCACCCTGCAGCTGATAAAGCACGTCCGTAACCGGGCCCTTGTAGGACACGATTCCCTCGATGCCTTCCGGAACGAGCTTCGATGCCTGCGTTCCCTCCTGGAAGTAACGGTCGGCACTGCCACCGCCCATGGCGCCGAGACTGCCCATGCCCCTGTATGACTTGTAGCGGCGACCGTCGCGGAGGATGTCCTCACCCGGTGCCTCGGTGGTTCCGGCCAGCATCGAGCCGACCATCACCACGTCCGCACCGGCAGCAAGTGCCTTGGGTACGTCACCCGTGTGCTTCACACCGCCATCGGCGATGATTCTGACACCGGAGCCGGCCAGGGCCGCGGCCACCTCCATGATGGCTGAGAGCTGCGGCATTCCGACGCCAGTCACCACCCGGGTCGTGCAGATTGAGCCCGGGCCGATACCGACTTTCACCGCGTCAGCACCCTGGGCGGCAAGGTCAAGGGCTGCTTCGGCTGTGGCGATGTTGCCGGCAATGACCTGAACCTCATGGTTGGCCTTGAGCCACCCGAGAGCGTCGAGGATTCCCTTCGAATGGCCGTGCGCGCTGTCGAGCACCAGAGCGTCGACACCGGCCTCAACCAGTGCTGCGGCACGTTCGTGCAGGTCTGATGCCACTCCTACGGCGGCAGCCACCAGCAGCCGGCCCTGCTCGTCCTTGGCGGCATTGGGATGCGCGATTTTCTTCATGATGTCCTTGATGGTGATCAGGCCTATCAGTCGGTAATCGGCGTCCACCACCGGAAGCTTCTCCACCTTGTGCCGGCTCAGGATCTCGCGCGCCTGTTCCAGCGTGGTGCCGGCCGGCACCGTGATCAGGTTCGCGGACGTCATCAGCCCATCAACCGGCTGGTTGTGGTCATCCACGAAGCGCAGGTCACGGTTGGTCAGGATGCCGGCCAGTCGGCCATCAGCCTCAATGATGGGCACGCCGCTGATGCGGTACTCGCTCATGAGCCGCTCGGCATCGGCGACAAGTGAGCCCTTGGGCAGGGTGATCGGATCGGTGATCATTCCTGACTCGGAACGCTTCACCTTGCGCACCATGTCTGCCTGCTCTGCGATTCCCATTTTCTTGTGGACCACGCCAATCCCGCCATTGCGGGCCATGGCCACAGCCATGCGGGTCTCGGTGACGGTGTCCATGGCGGCACTCATGATCGGCAGGTTGAGCCGGATGGAAGCGGTCAGTGACGCTGTGAGATCGGCGTCCCTGGGCAGCATGTCCGAGCGTCCGGGCACCAGAAGGACGTCATCATAAGTAAGCGCCTGTCCGCGCATCTTGGCAGCCAGTGAAGCCAGTATTGTCTCACGTTCAGTGGTCATGATCATCGCTCCCGCATTTCTGTTTCAGTGGTTGAACCGGCAGAATCAGTGCCGCTCAGACCGTCACATCAACGGTACACCTTCAGGCGCCTGCAGCAGGTCTCAGACGGACGGTCCGGCCAGCCTGGCCAGCCATTCGGAGCTGAGCCTCACTGCCCGGCCGCTCCTGTCGGTGGGTGTGAGCGTGGTTGTTGCCGTGGCAATGAGAAGCGAATCATGCGGCCGCACTATCCGGTAACTGAAACTGACCCGGCGGGAACGCTGCGCGGTCAGTTCAGTCTCGATTGTCAGCAGGTCGTCGAAGCGGCAGGCAGCCCGGTAGGTGACTGACAGTTCGCTCACAGCAAGTGATACGCCCGAGTCCTCAAGCTCCCGGTAGCTCAGATCCAGGGCCCTGAGCCACTCGATTCTGGCTGCCTCGAGCCACACCACGTAAGCACTGTGGTGTGCCACGCCCATTTCGTCCGTTTCCGCGAACCTGACCCGCAGCTGATGTCTGTGCAGCATTGCAGCCTGCCCTCCCGGCTGTCACTCAGACTGTGCCGAAGTGACGCATTCCCTCGAGGATACCTGCCGCGTGACTGCCACGTGAGGCGTAAATCCCCGGGCGGTCTGCCAGGTCCGCCACTTCCTCAGTGTGGTTGGCCACCAGGATGGCGCAGGCACCGCACAGCAGCATGTCGCGGTCGTTGCCGGTGTCGCCCGCCACGATGACGCGGTCAAGGCCGAGTCCTGTATGGCTGGCGAAGAAGCGGACCGCGCTGCCCTTGTCGACACCCTCAGGCAGCACATCCAGGAATTCCCCGGCCGAATGGAGCAGATTCGCCTGCAGACCTGCCTCCCGGACCTGCCGCCGTGCTGCTTCTGCTGCCTCGGCGGTGGCGAGGAAACCGAGTTTGTGAGGTCCCTGGCCTGCTTCGGACTGGAGTTCAACCCCGGGCACGCCGGCAAGCAGCGCCTTCAGTTCTTGCGGCTGCCAGCTGTCGAGGTGGCAGCCGGGCCAGTCTGCGGGCGTGACGGAGGGATAGCTCAACTCGCTTCCGACCGAGGCTATGACCAGTTCGGGCTGCGGCAGTCCGAACTGCTCCACTGCCTCAGCCACCAGTCCGGGTGAGCGGCCGCTTGCGACACCAAAGCCGATCCGGTCCGCCTCAGCCTCAAGCAGCGTCCGCAGCTCAGCAAGTGCACGGTCATCACCGGTGAGGGTGCCGTCTATGTCACTGATGAGCCACCAGTCCCGCGTCATGCTCCGGACAGGTCCAGGTACAGGCTGCAGTGGTTTGACCACACATAGTGCTCGCGGACGCCGGTGACCCCGTTATCCGAGCGCTGCTGCCAGAACTCCCTGGAGGTGAGGAGCTGTTTGAGTGCCGACACGATCTCGTCCTGGTTCTGAGCGTCGATGAGGATGCCGTTATCGAGATTGCCGATGATGTCACTGGGACCGCCGAATCCGGTCGACACCACCGGCAGGCCGCACGCCGCGGCCTCGATGATGGTAAGTCCGAAGTTCTCCACCAGCGCGGGATTGATGAACACTCCCTGCTGGCGGGCCGCCATCCGGTACAGCTCGGGTATATCGGTGTCGGGGTCGTGCTTCTTGGGCAGCGCCAGGCGGCCGTAGAGGTCAAAGCGGTCCATCAGCAGCAGAAGTTCGGTAAGCACTTCCCGCTCGTTGTCGTCCATGGTTTCAATGTTGCGGCGGATACCCGCGAATATCACCAGATTGGCAATTTCGCGCAGTTCCCGGTCCCGGCCGTATGCCTCCACCAGGCCGGCAATGTTCTTGCGGCGGTCCGGGCGGCTGATCGCCAGAATCATGGGTTTCTCCGGCGTGGTCAGGAAGCGGCCTATCTCATGGCGCATGCGGTTGGCGGCCTGCCTCTGCTCTTCGTCACGCACAAACCCAGGCTCCTCGTCGTAGTAATACGGGTGGAACTGGTCGAGGTCGATGCCGGGAGCAAAGATGCGGTAATTGGCTTCAGAAGTTGCCTCGTACTGTTCGTAGCCCGTCTCGATCTCATAGCTGGTGGAAGCGATGACAATCCGTGCCTTGCGCAGCGCTTCCTCCTCAATCCGGATGCGCTCCTCAAAGTTGTAGCGTTCCTCGATTGCGGCTGCGTCCTCACCCGCTTCAAGGAGGACCTTGCGTTTGTTGCGTCCCAGTGAATGTCCCGTGAACAGGAATACGGCGCCCAGCTCCTTTGCTGCGTCCATCGCCACGCGGCCGGCGTCCGCGTAGTGGCCATGGACGATGTCGGGCTGCCACTCATTCTTCCGGCACCAGGCCAGGAAGCTGTCCGTGAACCCCTGAAGGTGCGGGTACAGCTCCTCCTTGCGGATGTAGCCGTCCGGGCCGCAGGGCAGACGGATGATTTCAGCGCCGTCCCCGAGTTCTTCCTTTTCCGCGGCATAGTCTGCCGAATAATCCGGGTCGTCTATCAGCCGGGTGAACAGTCTGACCGAACGGATTCCGGGACAGTCAGCCAGCGCCTGTGCCAGCTGCACGACATACTTTGTCTGGCCGCCGGTGTCGGCGTTGCGTCCCAGTTCCAGCTCACTGCCACGTATGAGCCCATGGATGCTGAGTAGTGCGATGTCGAGTGGCGCTTGCCTGCCGTCGGTACCTGACCTCATCTGATTCGGGCCTCCTGCCGAGCCCAAGGGTACCCGCCCCGCCGATTGCTGACTGTTGCTGAGCCTCCCAACAGCAGTGGCGGGGAGTAGCCGGAACGGGTCTGGGAGAGTGATAATGGCCGGGCCGGTTGGAGGCGGAGTTTCATGGCGAATGCAGGTAACACGTACATGACAGGACTGCTTGAGAGGGAAAAGGTTCACTCATCTGGCCTGTGGCAACCCGACGTGGCATTCACCCGTGGTGAGGGAATATTCATCTTTGATGCTGCGGGCAAAAAGTATTACGACTGCATGGCCGGCATTGCGGTCGCCAGTCTGGGGCATGCGCATCCGCGCCTCGTGCGGGCGATAAGCGAACAGGCGTCAAGGCTGATCATCTGCTCCCAGAGCCACGGCAACGATACCCGCACAGAGTTCCTGGAAGAGCTTTTCAGCTTCGTCCGGCGACCCCTCAAGCGTGCCTTCATGGCCAGCTCCGGCTCGGAAGTGAACGAGGCGGCACTGAAATGGGCGCGAGCCGCAACCGGCCGCAAGCGGTTCGTGGCGGCACGGAGCGGCTTCTCAGGCCGGACGATGGGCGCACTGTCACTGACCTGGGAACCGAAGTACCGTGAACCGTTCATGCCTACCGGAACGCCGGTTGATTTCATCAGCTACAACTCGGTGAGCGAACTCGAGGCGGCCGTGACTGACGAGACAGCAGCGGTGTTCCTCGAGCCCATCCAGGGTGAGGGAGGCATCAACGAGGCAAGCATGGAATTCATGGAGAGCGCACGCCGCATCACAGGTGAGCGCGGTGCCCTTCTCATGATTGACGAAATCCAGACGGGTGTGGGCAGGACGGGAACGTTCCTGGCCAGCGAAAGGTACGGTATCGAGCCTGACCTGGTCACGGTCGCCAAGGGCCTGGGCGGGGGAGTGCCCGTGGCCGCGCTGCTTATGACTGATGAAGTGGCTGCGAAGATGCCTGCCGGCGGGCACGGCACGACTTTCGGCGGTAACGCGCTTGCGGCCGCGGCAGGCCTGGCGGTCCTGCGTGAGATCCGGGAGCGCGACCTGCTGGAGCACGTCCGCAGCACGGGCGACCATTTCCGGGAGCAGCTGCTGGCACTGGGCAACAGCCGCATCAGGGAGGTGCGGGGCCGTGGCCTCCTGCTTGGCCTGGTACTGGACGGGCCGGCCGCGCCGGTGATGGCAGCCATGCGTGAACTCGGTGTGCTGACCATCAATGCCGGGGAGAACGTGATCCGGCTGGTGCCGCCGCTGATCATCACCAGGCAGCAGGTGGACGAGGTCGTGGCCCTGACAGATGAAGCGCTGGCAGCCGGTTAGGGACTGCCAGCGCTTGCGGCCCGCTTGCTGAACGTCAGCTCAGAGCCCAGAGAGGTCGTAGTTCTTCTTGATGAAGGAAATCCATTCGGTCGGGACGTCCTCTTCAGGGAAAATGGCACTGACCGGGCAGGCTGGCACGCAGGCGCCGCAGTCAATGCATTCTTCCGGATGGATGTACAGCTGGTCGTCCGCCTCATAGATGCACTCCACCGGGCACACGTCCACGCAGGAACGGTCCTTGGTACCGATGCAGGGTTCAGCAATGATGTGCGGCAAGGTTCCTCCTGCCGGCCAGAGGGCCGGTGAAGACATTGTGAATCATTGCGCATGCACCGTCAAGGAGTCGCCTGGCTGAAGTTGTGGGCAATGCACAGTCCCGCACCCGCCGAAGCGCTTATATTGGTGGGTATGCCCCGTTTTGAAGCGGTTGCGCTCGAGCTGCTCGAGTACAAGGTTGAGGATCTGCTGCAGGGCCGCACGGTACGTGGCGGTCCGGCGGCGGCCTTTCAGTTGCTTGACAGCCTCAACCGCTCAGCTTCACTGCTGGGGGAAGACGACAGGCGCCGGCTGGCGATGCTGGGTCAGCAGCTCAGGACCCTGGGTGAGCAACCCAAGAGTCTGAAGGACTCATCTCACAGTCTGGACAGTCTGGTGCTCGGTGGCGATGACGCGGTCAACTCCGCTGACCACAAACCGATACTGACCGAGGAGCGTCCGGCAGTCCGGCTGTTGCGGGCCGGCAAGCTGGATACCGGGGAGGCCGAGCCTCCCAGGCCACCGGCAATCGATCCGGACCTGGCGCGCGAACAGGCTGACCTGCAGCGCCTGGCCACCACAGTCTGGTGGCACGAACTGGAACGTTTCATGACCCAGGCAGGGGCGTCCCTGCGGGCTGAGCGCGACCGCTACACTGCGCGACTGCTTTACGCCACGCACCGCAACCTGCTCCGCTACGGCGCCGCCGGCAATTACCGGACTGACGCAAACCTGTCGCGCTTCCGGGTGACTGAGGCAATTCCTGCCCGGGATGATGCGCTTGTTTCCGTGGATGACCTTGACAGTCTGGTTGAGCTCGTCCGCGAGATCCTATCCACCATCATGGAACTGGGTGAACCCGGTACCGTGCTGGAAGGAATCGAGATCAGCCGGGAGCAGTCACTTGATTTCGTGCAGAGGGCCGCACTGGCAGTCGCTGCCGACCCTTATGCCGGCCGCACGTCACTGATTGAACGCAAGGAACCCGGCAGCCGGGAACTGCGGCTTGCGATCCAGGAACTGGGCCGGGAATGGCTGCCTGAAGAGGAACGCATCAGCCAGCGCCGGGAGTTGGAGCAGCGGCTGCAGGCAGTGCTGGCCTTCGAACGGCACGAACGTCAGCTTTTTGAGCGAGACGCAAGGCAGTTCGGCAACCTGATCCGTACATTCTTCGAGAAAATCGCCCGTTTCCTGCCGAAAACCGTCGGAGGCGAAGCGAGCGGACCGAAACTGCAGGGTGGAGTGCTTGGCGGAATGAATCCGCTGCTCAACCTTGAAGCCGTACCGGACAGCGCCACAGCGGTCACCGTTTTCATAGGTGGCCCGGGGGCACGCTTCCGGCTGGCCGGCCTGGAACTGGCCACGGCCGAGAAATCAGGCGTACGCATACTGAGCGTGAGCGGGCGCGAGGCCCCGCTGGACAAGCATTTCATCCTGGAGACGCAGCGCGGAAAGCTGCACGGATTCACGGAAGGCAACTACCTGCACCTGCGCTTCGAGGACTTCGGCCGCTCCCTGGCCGTGCTGGTTGCCGAATCGCTGGCCGCCTACTTCGTGCTCAGCAGCGACCACCGTGAACAGCTCCTGATAATGCTCAGAATCCTGTCCAACACCGTTGTCGGCGAACCGCAGGAACTGGTGCGCCAGGCGCTGGCCAGGCTGACCACGCTCAGTGCGAACGTGCCGCGAAGACGCGTGGCGATAGAAGGTTTCCTGCGGGGTTCCACCCGCGCTGCCGGAATCAGCCTGCCTGACAGTGTCATCCAGGGTCTGGTACACCGGTTCCACACTGCAATGACGGTCACACCCAGTGACCTGTCAACGCTGCTCGACAGCCTGCCGGAAGCGGATGCCAGTGTCTATCCTCTCAGTGGCGAGCCGCTGACCGTGCAGGTCGGCAACACGAGCCTGACCGTGCGCCAGTACCGCGGCAGGGG
>CAZPLV010000080.1:0-7912 GCA_964587295.1 uncultured bacterium | reverse complement strand
TCAACGAATGTAGGCAGTGTGCTCAACCTTGCACGAGCCTGCCTTAAGCATCTGAAGGCCAGCCGCGGAAACATCGTGAACATGGCGTCCGTCCAGTCGTTCGTGTCGCAGGGCAACGGCCTTGCTTACGCGGCCTCCAAGCACGCGCTCCTGGGTGTGACACGTTCGATGGCCATGGATCTGGCACGTACTGGAGTGCGCGTCAATTGCGTGGCTCCCGGTTCCGTTGATACCGCCATGCTCGACTGGGCGCTCAGCCTGGATGACAACCCCGAAGCACTGCGCCGTGAAGTAGAAGAGATACACCCGCTGGGCCGGATCGCCAAACCGGCTGAGATCGCTGAATGCGTCGCATTCCTGGCGTCCGAGCGTGCGTCGTTCATTACCGGCACAAGCCTTGTGGTGGACGGCGGACTGCTGCTCAACCTCGCCGGTGCCCCTCAGCAGAACAACCGCTAGTGACAAGTGCATCAGTCGGGGGATGACTTCTGAGTCTGTTGCGCCGTGAAGCGCGGTGTCATTATCAGTTCACGGCCGGGGGGCTGTAAGCGGGGTAACCGCACAACATCAAGAAAGAAGCCAGATTCGCAGTTCCGAATCTGGCTTCTTTCGGTTGTTTAAATTGCTGCTCAGGCGGACGCCACGTCCGGCTGCAGCTTCTGTGAGCCCTTGCCGGCAACTGTCAGGGGCGGCTGAAAGCGCCTGAGCCTCAGTGCGTTGCTGAGCACGAAAATGCTGGACAGGGCCATGGCAGCTGCTGCGAAGACGGGGCTGAGCAGGAGGCCGAAGGCAGGGTAGAGCACGCCGGCAGCCACCGGGATAAGGATGGCGTTGTAGAAGAACGCCCAGAACAGGTTCTGGCGGATGTTGGTCATGGTGGCGCGCGACAGCTTGAGGGCGTTGGCGATGCCACGCAGGTCCCCGGCCATGAGCACCACGTCAGCGCTTTCGATGGCGATGTCCGTGCCGGTGCCGATCGCCAGGCCTACATCAGCCTGGGCCAGGGCAGGTGCGTCGTTGATTCCGTCACCGACAAAGGCAACCTTGCGTCCTTGAGCCTGAAGCTGGGTTACTGCGGCGACCTTGCCGTCAGGCAGCACTTCCGCGAGGACTTTATCAATTCCGAGTTGCCGGGCGATGGCTTCGGCGGTGCGGCGGTTGTCGCCGGTGATCATCGCGACGCGGAGACCCAGGGCGTGCAGTGCGTCGATTGCCTGCCGGCTTGTTTCCTTGATCGGGTCGGCTACGGCCACAACGGCCGCGAGCTCGCCGTCAACAGCTGCGTACAGCGGGCTCCTGCCCTGGTCTGCCAAGCGCTGGCTCTCATCATCAAACAGGCTGGTGCTGATGCCGAGCTTGCTCATGAAGCGGTCTGCACCGACCTGCACCAGGCGGCCATTGATGGTGGCCTGCACGCCATAACCGGGGACGGCTTCAAAGTCGGCTGGTTCGCTGACCGTCAGTCGGTCATTACGGGCGGCCTTCACGATTGCTTCGGCGATCGGGTGTTCGGAGTTGCTTTCCACTGAGGCGACGAGCGCGAGTACGTCGTCACGTTCGAAGCCCGGTTGGGTGATGAAGTCTGTCAGTTCCGGGTTGCCCTTGGTGAGGGTGCCGGTCTTGTCGACCGCCACGACGCTGGTTTCCTGCAGGCCCTGCAGTGCGGCGCCGTTGCGGAACAGGACGCCCATTTCTGCGGCCTTGCCGGTGCCGACCATGATGCTGGTTGGCGTGGCGAGACCCATGGCGCAAGGGCAGGCGATGATCAGCACGGCCACGGTGTTGACGAGTGCGAAGGTGAGCGCGGGGTTCTCACCGAAAATCATCCAGATCATGAAGGTGAGCAGGGCGACGCCCATCACGATTGGTACGAATATGCTCACCACCTTGTCCGCCAGTGCCTGGATGGGTACTTTTGAGCCCTGAGCGTTCTCGACCATGCGGATTATCTGGGCGAGCACTGTGTCAGCGCCGACCTTGGTTGCCTCGAAACGGAATGCGCCGGTCTTGTTGATAGTTCCGCCTATCACTTCGGCTGCTTCGCCCTTCTGGACCGGTAGCGGTTCGCCGGTGATCATGCTTTCGTCAATGAACGAGGATCCGCTGACTATGCGGCCGTCGAGCGGGACGCGGTCACCGGGACGTACCAGCACGATGTCACCGGGTGCAACCTCGTCGATTGGCAGTTCCTGCTCCTGGCCGGCGCGCTCCACGCGGGCGGTTTTCGGTTGCAGACCAACCAGCTTCTTGATTGCTTCACTGGTGCGGCCCTTGGCGAGGGCTTCCATGTACTTGCCAACCAGAATGAGGGTGATAATTGCCGTGCTGGCTTCGAAGTACACGTGCACGGTCCCTGCGGGCAGCAGACCCGGCAGGAACGTGGCGACAAGCGAGTAACCATAGGCGGCTGATGTTCCCAGCATCACGAGTGAGTTCATGTCCGGGGAGCCGCTGATGAGCGCCTTCCAGCCGCTGCGCATGAACTGCAGGCCCGGGCCGAACTGCACGACCGTGGCAAGTGCCCACATGATGATGAACAGCGTCTGCATGGGCACCAATGAGTGCAGCCAGTTCGCGGCTGCCGGGATCATCATCGGCACCATTTCCAGCAGGAACACCGGGATCGTGAAGGCGGCGGCTGTGATCAGGCGGCGGCGCAGCCTGGTGAGTTCCAGTTCGCGTGCCTCGCGTTCCGCGTCCACCTGGTCTGTTCCTTCGGCGGTTTCAAGCACGTTGTAGCCGGCCTCGCAGATTGCGGTCCTGAGCCCGCCCAGGCTGACCAGATCAGGCAAATAGCGGATTGTTGCCTTCTCGGTTGCCAGGTTGACAGTGGCGTCAAGAACGCCGCCGGTCTTGTTCAGGGTGCGTTCCACCCGGCCGGAGCAGTTGGCGCAGGTCATTCCCTGGACGCTGAAGCTGGCACTGGCCGTGATGGGTTCGTAGCCGCTGCCGGAAATTGCCGTGAGTACGTCACTCGCAGCCACGCGCTCCCTGTCGAACTCGACGCTGGCCTTTTCGGTTGCCAGGTTCACGCTGGCGTTTACGACGCCTTCGACCTTCTTCAATGCTCGTTCAACGCGGCCTACACAGTTGGCGCAGGTCATTCCCTGGACGCCGACTGAAAGCTGTTCAGTGTTCACGGATGTGCCTCTCACACCCTGTACTTCAATGCTTCCATCAGCTCATCGACGATGGCGTCGGTGTCGCCGCGCTGTGCCGCTGTGGTCACATGATCACGGATGTGTGAGCGCAAAACTGCGTCAGTGACCTTGTTCAGGGCGCCGGTGACCGCCTTGAGCTGCTTGAGCACATCCACGCAGTAATGCGCGTCTTCATCCAGCATCCGGACAATTCCGTCAATGTGACCTCTGACCGTCTTCAGCCGCAGGGATGCGTCTCGGCGGACGCTTTCGTCCAGATGCAGGTAGTCGCGGGGCTGCAGACCATGGTCCTGCTTGGTTGCTGTTTTGGTGTCCATGAGCCTCAATCCTCAGTTTCAGCAGGGGAATCGGCCCTTGGCCGCCCCCCAGGGGGTGGGGTCATCATAACCGAAGACTGTGCCGGGAAAAGTCCAGGCATAACGTCTGGCCGCGAGTACTTCAGCCGCGCTTGCCGAACAGCCCTCCGAGCAGACCGCCAATGTCAAGCCCACCGTCATCCGAGTCCTGCTGAGCAGCCTGCCGTCCCCCAAGGAGCCCACCGAGGAGGCTGCCAAGATCAGCGCCACCCTGCTGAACGTTCCGCTGATTGTGCTGATTGCCGCCGAGCAGGTTGTTGGACAGGAAACTCATCGCAATCGGAGCCAGCATCGGCAGGAGAGTGTCCAGCAGACCGGGGGAGGCCTGCCTGGTGTTATCGGCCAGCTGCTGCGTGACCTGCTGACGCTGGTTGCCGAAGATGTGACCGATGATGCTGTTGCCGTCGTTGGTGTCAACCTGATCCAGGTTGACCTGTGAACCACGCGCCAGATCATCATTATGTTGCTGCAACGCAGCCATCAGCGAGGACGCACCTGAGGCGGAACTGGCGTTGTTCTGCATTTGCGCCAGCAGGGCAGGCAGTGCGGCAACCAGTGCTTCTGTGGCAGTTTCCTCATCCGTATCGAGTTTCCTTGCCAGCTCCCCGACGGGAATCTTCTCGATCAGCTCGTTGAACTGATCCGGAGTACCAGCATCATCCTTGAACACTACTTTCATTGCAAAATCCCCTCCATCAGCAAAACGGAGCAGCCGCCTGCCGGCACCCCTCGGCTGAACTTAGCACTGATGTGCCTGTAGCGCCTGGAACCAGGAAGCTGTCTTCGAGGCTTGCCCGGAGAGTTAATCTAATCGGGAAAATCGTCAGGCATGTGATTCTGTCTGCTTTCGTCATAGGGAGAACCCTCAGGGCGCCAGGTAGGTACCGGCGAACTTGCGGCCCTCGTACTCGACGGTGATGGTGAGACCTTCTTCGCGGTATATTTCGGGCGTTTGGATGGCTGTGCTGGTGCCGTTGAGAAGGTCGAGGGTTGCGCGTTCGTTGTTGATGCGGATGTTGGCGTAGCGGTTGGCATTGTTGGTGGGGGCTGGAAGGCCGAGTGCCGCGTCGACGCGGAGGGCGCCGGCACCGTATTCGCCGGTGGTCATGGCGTCCCTCCTGTAGGCGGTGCTGGTGAGGATGGTCTTGATGTCGCCGGGGGTGAGGGTCGGGTTGCTGCTGAGGAGCAGGGCTGCGGCGCCAGCTACGTGCGGGGTGGACATGCTGGTGCCTTGCATGAACCCGTGAATGCCTGCGGGGTCACCGTTGGGGTACGCGCCGAGGATGCTGCGTCCGGGAGCCACGAGATCCAGGCCGGGCCCGTAGTTGCTGAAGTCAGCGCGAGTAAAGTCCTTGCCGATCGCACCCACGCCGATGACGTTAGGCAGTCGCGCTGGGAAGTTGATGCTGGGGGCGTAATCGTTGCCTGATGCGGCCACGACGGTGACTCCTGCGGCTACCGCGTCGTCGATGGCGCTCGCCAGGGTGTGGCTGTACTGGTCACCACCGAGGCTGAGGTTGATCACGTCTGCTGGGTGGGGGTTCACGGGCAGGTTCAGCTCCGGAACCATCACATCGGTTGGCAGGCCCGCTGCCCACCTGACAGCCAGGGCGATGTTGAACGTTGAGGCCAAGCCGTCGCCAGCGGGAAACACCTTTACCGGCAGGATTCGCGCGTTGTAAGCCATGGAGAGCAGGTCCAGCTCGGCGTTGTGCTGACCTGCGATGGTGCTGGCCACGTGCGTTCCGTGCCGGGCGCCGTCACCCTGCTCGTGGGGGTCATCGTCGAACACATCGCAAGTGCTGTTGTCAGCGCAGAAGTCGAAGCCGGGCAGCAGGACGGCGGCCAAGTCGACGTGGTTTGTGTCGACGCCGGTGTCGATGACCGCGACAACAACGGATTCTCCGGTGCTGCTGGTCCAGGCCGCTGGCGCGCCGGACGCGAACAGACCCCACTGGCGCGGACTGACCACAACCTCATGGGGGTCCGCTGCTGACAGCGTGTAGTAATAGTTCGGCTCGGCGTACGCCACCCGCGGATCCGCGTTGAGCGCCTCCAGGGCTTCACTGAACTCCAGGCCGTCAGCAACGCGGGCGAGCTCGAGGCTGCCGCTGGCGTGAACGGATTGGAGGCCGGCGGCGCTGAGCGCTGAGTAGTCGCTGGTACCACTGGGGGAGTAGCCGGGTTCGTAGGCGACGATGATCTCGGTGGGTTGTGGCGCCTGGTACTGGCGCGGCGGTTCGGTGCCGGCGACGGAAAGTGAACTGAGCGTGTTGTCGGGGTTGTAGTTATACGTGCTGATGATGCTCTGCCCGGGTGTGCTTGTCGATCGGGTGAGGCGGACGGGGAAGACGGTGGCACCGTCAGTCAGGTGAATGGTGGCCTCGTGTGGCAGTGCCATTCCGGCTCCGTACGGAATGACGACGCTGAGCGGCCCGGCAGTGGCGATCACTTCCACTTCGGCTGGCTCGACTGCGCTGCTCAGATCGAGCGTGGCAGTGGCTATTCCGTCGGAGTTCGTAACGGCGGTGCTTGATGGTGCGAAGGTGCCTTCGCCGCTGGTGCTGGAGAGGCTGATGCGAACCCCGGGTACAGGTTTCCCTTCGGTGCTGCGCGCCTGGACGGTGATGCTGAACGTGTCGGGGTCTTCCGCAGCGAACATCTGGTCGGCGGTAATCTCACTCACAACGGTGACTGGCGTTGCGTACTCAGCGGTTTGACTGTCGCCGTTTCTGATGCTGACTTTGCCGCTGCTGGTGCCGGCCGGTATCACCAGGTTTATTTCCTGCTCGGTGGTTGAGTTGATGTACGCGCGGGAGATGGGGCGGTTGCCGATCATCACGACGTTGAGTTCATGGTTGGTGAAGCCGGCACCATGGATGGCCAACTCACCGCCAGCCAGTGGAACGTGAGTGCTGAGCGAATCAATACGCAGCGTGTTGCCCCGCGGATCCGGATTTTGTTCGACTTGAGGTTTGTTGAGGTCACAGGCGGTGAGGAACAGCGCCAGAATGATCAGGATGCTCGGGGAAACTCTACGCACGGAGTGGGACTCGCTTTCAGATGTCGTTACTAAAATCTGCAGGACGCCTAGTTTACCCTTTGCAGGCCAGACATCCCGAAAACACCGCCGCCACGGTCTGCGAGTCGCGCTGGAGTTCAAGACTCTGGTCGTGGGTGTTGACCCGGGCGTCGCCGATTAAGATGGCATGTCCTTAAAGAAGAAGCGCATGGGTTTACGAGACACTGATTCATAGACGGGTATCGCAACAGATTATATGAAGTCAACAAAGCGCTAGAATGTGGCTATCCATCGAGTTTCATGGGACTTCGAGAGTATGTGTCGAAAGGTGCTTGTTTGTGGTGTTGCGGAAAGGACCGATTTTCGGACGACCAGTCCTGCAAGTTAATCCGTAGGTTCAGGACTGGTAAGTAAATTACCAGCTCGTGCGGCTGCCGGAGTTTGATTCTGCTTCCCGTGAAGAACGCAAGTGTCACGGGGCTGCATGTGATGGTGACAGCAGTTGATCGGGGCAATGTGCACAAGCAGGTTCGATCAGGTTGATCGCTGCTTAGCGGAAGTGGGCGATGAAGTAGTAGTCTCCGTCGGCGGGTAGGTGTACTGGGTTGGTGGCGTTGTCCAGGTCTTCGTTCCACTTCGTTCTTAATTGTCTAGACCATCTGACAAATGTGTGTCCGGTTTCCGGAATCGCGTGTATTGCGATGATTTCACCTTCTTGTATTTGCCTTGTATAGCCACAGCCGGTACTTGGAGTGCATTCCAGCATTCCAGCCACTTCGGTGGCCATCGTCACTCGCCCGGGCCCTCTTACGTCGATGACTATGTGCGCGTAAGCGCTGGAATAGGGCGTGTCGTTAAAGCAGGCGGATAGAAGCATTAGGCTGAGCAGGCTGAGCATCCATAGTGTCTTGGATATGGTCAAGCGGTGGTTGGTCAAGCGGGGCTCCTTGCTTATGTCAGTAGTTGAATGATGTTCCGCATGCAACGGCGCGGTAGTCCATGCCGCCACCGCTATTGTTCCAGTAATCGAGTCGGTGACCTTTCGGGTACAGCACAGTGCACTGCGTCGTGCCTGACATCGCGCGTGTGGCGAACACATGGTCTAGATTCACATAGTTAACTGGGTTCGATCCTGCTGTAGTTTGTATGTGCCTAAACGTAAAGTATATATACCTGCACTTGATCTGGCAAATGGCACTCGGTCGTAGCGCGGAACGGCATTCTCGAGCTTCGATAAATTCCAGATAGCTGCATCGGGGGCGTGGGTGGACAATGCAGACCGTACGCCGGTGTTCGAAAAACGAAGGTTTTTCGCTACGACAGAATCACTTGGCGACCGAGTGGAGCAGTTGTGGTCAGGGTGCATTTAGCTG
>CAZPLV010000079.1:0-8171 GCA_964587295.1 uncultured bacterium | reverse complement strand
TGCGCCGGGCGAACAGGGGGCTCCGCTCCGGGTCGACCTCGGTGCTGCGCAGATCATCGCTGAGGGCCTCGTCCTCCTCGGGCACGCCGGGCTCGCCGCCACCGGAGCCGGGCATGTCGGGGTGGACGTGGGGCTCACCGTCGATGGTCTGGGGGACCGCCGCGCGCTGGGGCTGGACCTGCACGGTGAAGGTGGTCGAGGAGAAGCCGCACTCGGCGGTGCCGTCGGAGCGGGCCGTGACCTGACCAGCGCCGCAGAAGTGCTGGCGTTGATTGACCTGGGTGGCTCACCGGCGGAGGTCTTTACCGTGGCTCCCTTCTGAGCCAAAGGGATGGCCCAATTTGCATCACGACATGTACAGGTGGCGCCAGGTTCGCCACCTGTACACAATTGTGCTTTCGCAGGCCGGTCAGTCAACCGGCATCAGAATCGTAAAGGACAGGTCGGCTTTGTCCTGCAGGTTACGCGCGATGGTGTGCACTTCCAGCGCTGGTTCGTTACCAGGCCGGTAACCCTGGGGCGTGAACAGTCTGCGCTGCAGCAGGTCGTATGAATCCGGGACGGACTCGGCCGGACCACGGTGTTCGATCGCGCCGTAGCGTCCCGGGTGGGTCGTGGTCAGTTCAAGTCCCCGGGCGGTCAGGTAACCGCTGGAATCTTCGTGCATGCCTGTGATGGTGATGCCACAGTCATAACGCACATGCCGGGAGCCCGTGATGCGGAAATCATCATGCAGCAAACCCACGTACAGGCGCTTGCCGGGCAGGGTCAGTTCAGGTGGCAGGCCAGTCAGGAAGTCAGCCCAGAATGTGGACAGCTGGAACGGATCTCCTGCGTACCTGCGTGTGAGCAAGCGGAAGGAATCCTGTTCCTGCAGGTACATGCGTTGGCCATGAGCCTCGCTGGCGACGAGTTGGCTGCCGGTGCGGTACTCCCGCCGGTACTGTGCCGGTGATTTGCCGAAGCGCTTACTGAACGCCCTGATGAATGCTGATCGACTGTGAAAGCCGAAGGCATGGGCAATCTCGACTCCCGGCTCATCCGTCCATTTGAGCCGCAACGCCGCGGCGTCCAGACGCAGACGCCGGAGGAACGAAGCAGGGGGCTCGCCAACCTCGGCCAGGAACAGCCGGTGGAAATGGTGGAGTGACAGACCGGCGTTTTCGGCAATGTCGGCAATCCGCACCTCGTGGGCCATGGACCGTTCAAGGCTGCGGATGGCTTCGCTGATGCGGGAGTCCACCTCAGGCCGTCCGGGCGGAACCGGCCGGGCGGCTGCTGACGGAGTGCATGAAGCATCTTACCGGGCTGTGGAAGTGATGAGCTGCTTATGGGGCTGCCTCATGAAAAAGCAGCCCCAGAGAGTGGCCAGAGCCAGCCGCCGGCTCAGTCAGCCGGGAAAGCAGGTGGGTCGGCAAGCGGTTCGGAATAGTCGACGCTGGTCTCAGGCAGATCAGTGTGGATCTCGGCCCAAACTGCTGCGGGGTCGATAAGGCCGGCCCAGTAGTTGCGCCGTGCGTCGACCTGGTCCACTGCAAGATCGCCACCGACTACAGCAAGCGTGGAAGCATTGCCTGAGGCGGCGAAGCCGTTACCGGTGACTACGACGTTCGTATGGGTTGGCTCTCCGCCATTATTGAGTAGCCGCACAATCAGGGAGATTGCATGGCCGGTGCCAACAAACTGGTTGTTCAGTATGTGGATTTCACTGTCGGAAGTACCCGGCAGTTCAAAGACCTCGAGCGGGTGCATACGACCCTCCAGATAGTTGTCCACGATGAGGGGCATCTCACCCGTACGGATCTTTGTGATGCCCCCGACGAGTCGCGAATTTCTCACCACGGCACTGGCGCCCAGTACGAGTTCGGTGGCAGCAGAGACGTTTGCGCGGCCGTTGAACACGGAATGGTGGTTGCCTTCAAAAACGGCACGTGCACCGTCGCTGTTATCCGCACCCATTTCTCCTGATTCGGGTGGCTGTCCACCCCTTCAGGAAGGTCAAGTCTCATGGTGTTACCCGTGATCTGGGCATTGACGGCATCGCCCAGGTTAATCCGCGCAAGCTGATCCCAGTCGGCCGTAATCAGCGTCAAAGTGTTGTTTACGAACTCGGCGAAATCGGCATCCGTATCGTAGGTGAACTCCTGCTCAAAATCGCCGGCGGATATCATGGTGAACGTGTTGCCCCTGAAGGCATCGCGTTCCCCGCCGCCAATCAGGTTCACTGCCTCGCCCATGGTGATTGAGTTGTTCGTGACGCGCAGTCCGGCCGGTGCATTGAGGCTGAACTTGTCCTCCTCGGGAGTAGTCGCCATAATCTCGTTGTGATGAAACTCCAGGGGACCGTCAGTGTCGATAGTGAATACAGCCATGTCGAGTTCACTGGTCATGTTGATCGTGTTGTCACTGAAACTCGAAGTGAACGGCCGCGCCGGCGCTGCTTGCATGTTGATTATCACAGCGGCAGTCCAGGTTGTATCGAGGTCGATCGTGTTGCCATCGAACATGAAACTGGCACTTTGAGTCCCGATGACGATGCCCGTTCCATCAACCGTGTTGCCGATGAACCGGTCCGCACCGTAAGCATCACTTCCGAAAAAGTGAACCGCATCCAGTGTCCGGATATCACTTTCCAGCACTTCGAAGTTTCCGGCAGCCGCGGTGAGTGCGAGAGATTCTGCGGTAATCTTCGCGTCAGCAAGCGTGATTGTGCCAGTTGAGGATTGCACCGTCAGCTCGTCATTAGAAGTAACGGAAACAGTTTCCAGATTGATGGAGCCAGGGGACTGCAGCGTGATGCTGGTGAGGCTGTTCATTGAGCCGCCCGAGACGTCAAGATGCAGCAGGCCACTGATGGTCAGGTGGCCCGCGTCAATCATGACGCTCTGTAGGTCCACACTGGCGCCCGACAGGTCGACAAGGGCGTAGGGAGCGTTAATATTCACGGAGTCCATGACCAGCCGCAGTTCGGAACCCACGAGGCGGCCCATCACAATCCGTGGTTGCTGCACCAGAGGATCCGGAGCATTGAGCGTCAGATTGTGCAGCAGCAGTGTGCCGGGTTCGGTGGCTGCGGCGATTCCCAGCTGGGCGGGAGCTTTCTCAATATGGTGCTCACGGGCGGATAGTTCCAGGTTGGCCAGCAGGGCCCCTTTGCTGTCGGCAATGAAGCGCAGTGTATCCGCCTGAATGTGCGGCGGCTCGGAGTCTTTGGCGCCAATCAGGTTCACTTGCCGCAGCACGGTCTCACCGGAGCCGCGCAAGTCCAGGTTGTCAGTAATGAGCACGGTCGTCCCGACCGGCTGGGAGTTAACGAACGCCTGAAAGCCTGCAGCCGGTCCGCCAAAAACCATGCCAACGAAGATTTCGACAGCTTGCAGGTTGCCGTTGCGCGTAGATACTTGCACATCCACGTAGCCGCCCGGAGTGCCGGCGCTCAAGGTCACGGTGATTTCACCTTCGGACCAGTCCACAATGGTGGCGGGAACGCCACCGATGGTCACTTCACCCGGCGCCATGCCGAACAGTCCCGCTGAGTGCAGCGTCAGGCTGTCGCCAATGGCGGCAACGTTCGAACTGGTGGCCAGATCCGCGCCCGCCACCAAGTGGACGGTGTGCACATGGCTGATTGCAACGCCGGTCTTGCTCACCGCGCTCAGCAGCAACTCGTTGCGGCCGGGCTCAAGCTGGACGGTCGAGCGGAAAGCGCCAGTTGAATCCGTGGCCAGGTCGACCACGGGCGCGTCATTCAAGCTGAAAGTCAAGCCTGCGAGTGCAGATTCCGGGCTGACGTTACCAATCAGGTCGTAGTCCACGTCCGCAGTGAACGTGTCGGAGGCGACGCTGATTGCCAGAGGTGCCGAACTGTAGGTCACTTCAAAGCTGGCCTGGACACTGGCCGCTTCCAGCGAGGCCGGCAGAAGCACGGAAACCAGAATGTCATTCACTCCGGGCTTCAGGCTCATGGGTACCGCGAATCCTCCGGCAGCATCCAACTGCAGCGGCGCGGGTTCCCCCTGATTCCACTGAATCGTGGCGGAAGCGACTTCCTCTGTTGCTGCCACAGCGCCCGTAACCAGATAGTCAGCTTCGGTCGAGAACGCGCTTGAAGTAAACGTTACCGTGGCGGGTACCGACTCGTAATTGATCTCATGGCTGAAAACCTGCGGCTCAGCGTTTCTCATGTTGACAGTGAGGACGACCGTGTTCAAGCCGGGTATCAGTTCCAGGTCGACGGCAAAGCTGCCTGCGGCGGAGACGGTGAGGGGCAGTGCATCCTGCGAGTTCAGGCTGTACTCGGCCGCTTCAAGCTCGCGCACCGGACTGATGCTGCCAGCCAGACGGTATTCGGATGACTGGCTCGCCTCAAGGGAAGTGAAGGCTACTTCGGCCTTTGGGCCAGCCGGGGGTTTGCCGCAGGCTGCCAGTACCAGGACGGTAATCAGCAGCAAGTGAACCAGCATAAGGGATCGGATGCTCATGGCTTTCCTCCGCGCAGAACAGTGAGTTACGGCGCAAAGTAGCACCCACCGAGCCGCGATGTGTGCCCGTATTTGATATTGAGGACTGTTGACCTCCTGAAGGTACTTCAGTGGATGTGTTCGCTCATGTCATCGCTCTGCGAGCCGGGCTCAGTAACTATCAAAGTCACTCCGGCAGCATTCAGATCCTTCACTCGGCTGGCAACGAGGAGATACTGATGCGCTACGAGCTGGTCATTCATGTCCGCACAGCTGAAGAACCATCCAGGTGCGCCCGCAGACCTACTACAACCAGCTGCTCCCAGACGGTGATTTCTGTCTGCCATTCCATATTGGTTCACTGGTTCTCATTGAGCGGCTTGACCCTGCCCCAAGGTCAGACGTCATACTTCCTGCATGGACGAGACAGAACCACAGGACCTGATGACTATCGGCGAGTTCGCGCGGCTCAGCCATCTGTCACTCAAGGCCCTGAGGCTCTATGACTCAATGGGGCTGTTGAAACCCGCCAGTGTCGACAGGGATAGCGGCTACCGCTATTACCTGCCCGCGCAGGCGGCCAAAGCGCGGCTCATCGGGTTGCTCAGGCGTCTGGAAATGCCACTCGAGCGAATCGCGCAAACGCTTGAGCTGGAAGATGGCGAGGCCGCGCGGGCGATCGCCAACTACTGGCAGTCAGTGGAAGCCGACTTGCAGACCAAACGCAAACTCGTCCAGTACCTGCAGAATCACCTGCAGGGCAAGGGAGGAACCATGTTCGAGATTCAGGAACGATCAATCCAGGAGCAGAAGATTGCCACCATCCAGACGAGAATCACCGCGCACGACCTGCCGGACTTCATTGGCGGCAGCATGCAGCGGATTCTTGAGTACCTGGCGGCGGCCAGGTTATCGCAGTCCGGACCTGCGTTCGTGATTTATCACGGTCAGGTTGATACCGACAGTGACGGACCTGTCGAAACCTGCGTGCCTTTCAGCGGCCAGCTTGAGCCGACCGATGACATTCGCATCCGCATTGAGCCGGAGCACAAGGAGTACTACACGCGACTGACCAAAGCACAGGTGGAGTTCCCCGGAATCCTGGACGCCTACTCAGCTGTGAACAGGGCCATTACTGACAACGGCAAGGTTGCGGCAGGTGGCCCCCGGGAAGTTTACTTTGCGGATTGGGGCAGCCTGCAGCCGGATGCTCCTGCCTGCGACATTGCTGCGCCATTTGCCGATCCGGGCTGATTGCCGAAAGGCCAGACGACACAGACAGACGGTACGGCCCAGGCCGACATCGTGACTCCTGTTGAACACATTGAACCTGACTGAACCTGTGCAGGCACGACTGCGCAGTCGAATTGTGAATGAACGAACGAATTGTGAACGAACGAATCAAGAGTCTTGAGCATTCACTCGCAGGTGATATCGAAGTCCAACCCGTAGTTGCCGGCAAGCTCCCCGAACAGGGTGAACCCGTAGCGGCCGCTCATGGCAGTGTCTGCCCAGTCCAGTTCGATCTGATCGGCCATGGCGATGTCACGGTAGCCGCCAAAGATGTCGAACTGTTCGAATTCGATGACTATGTCGTAGGAGGGTTCTTCAAACCTGTTGCTGAGGCCGACGCTGAAACTGCCAGCATCACCAAGATTTACGGTCGTTACGCCTTCTTCACAGGTGACGGATTCCACCTCCATCACCGTGGTTTCAATCGCATCGGCGTCTCTGGGCATGGCGTACAGCACGACCATGCGGCCATCGGCTTCCACACCCTCCGGACGTTCCTGGGCAAGAGCCCATCCAGCCAGAAGTGACAGCAGCGCGGTAACGAGTAAAACAATTCGCTTCATCATGTACCTCCGCACGCAGGGTAAACGCCGGGCGTCAACAGACCGTGAATCAGCAGTGCCTGTCGGAGATTACCGGGGCGCTGAGGAGCTGTTTGGCGCAGAAGTGCATAATGACGATAAGGTGCATTATGCGAATGGCATTGCGGAGATTATCCGGCGAGGGTGCTGACAAGAAGAGTCGGGACTTTGCCAATCTGATTATCCGGATACTGACTGGCTTCGGCGGCGAAGGAGCGAGGAGCAGCTGATGGCAATGCCCACTTACGATGAATTCTTCCTGCCGTTCCTGAGGATGCTTCAGGCCCGGGACCAGGTGACGCTGAGCGAAGCCAAAACAATGCTGGCGGACTCCATGGGCGTGAGTGAGGAAGTGCAACACGAATTGCTTCCAAGCGGACGCCAGCGGCGCTACGACAATCGATTAGGCTGGGCCCGCACGTACCTGTCGAAGGCAGGGCTCATCCGCACGGTGAAACGTGGCGTATATGAGCTTACTGATGCTGGCAGGAATCTGTTGGCGAGCAATCCTTCCGAAATCACGGTGGACACGCTTCTGAGTATTTCTGATGATTTCCGGCTCTGGCAGCAGGGTGCGACAGTTGAATCACCAGAACCTGCAGACAGAGTGCAGGTCCCAGCATCGACCGAAGTCAATGCGACACCCGAAGAGCTGATGGACTCGGCCGAAACCAAACTTCGCAGGGCCCTGGCCCTTGAAGTGGGGGAGGCTCTGCAGGAAGTGACATGGGGACGGTTCGAGGAAATTGTTATTGACGTTCTGCTCGCTCTTGGCTATGGCGGTAGTCGCGCCGGGGCAGGCCACGCATTCCGCAAGGGAAGCGACGGTGGCGTTGACGGCGTGATTAACGAAGATCCCCTTGGTTTATCAAAAATCTATGTACAGGCCAAACGCTACGCACCGGAGAACCGGGTGTCGCGACCAGATGTGCAGGCATTCGTTGGCAGCCTGCTGGGTAACAAGGCGCGGCAGGGTGTCTTCATCACCACCAGTTTTTTCACCAGGGAAGCCGTTGCCTACGCCGAATCGATTGGAGACCTCCGGGTGATTCTGATCAACGGTGAGGCTCTGGCTGACTTCATGATTGAACACGACGTTGGTGTTTCCGAGCACACCAGGTTTGTTGTCAAACGGCTTGATCGGGACTATTTCGAGGAAGCCTGACAATTATTTCCGATCAGGAGAACTACCCAGACGCCAACGCGTTATTGTCGACCGGTTGATTCTCGCGCAAAGGTGATGCGTCAGGAAACCGCACCGCGGACGGAAATGGAGCGGTATAAGCTGGGTTATGGCTTCCTTCAACGAGTCTGAACTTGAGTCCGTGAATCGCGCCATGGCTGGTTTCCTTGACCGAAAGAGGTCGCGTGTCGAGATTCGCGACGAGGTCGACCTGGGGTATCGGATCGACGGTCAAAGTGTCGTGATTATGGAAATACGACCAGCGTGGCGGGGACCTGCTGGCAAGAAGCTTGAATTGCTGGTCGCCAAGGCCACGTACGTACGCAAACATGACCACTGGCGGGTGTTCTGGCAGCGCGCTGACCTCAAGTGGCACCGGTATGAGCCGGCGGGCACGGTGAGGTCTATCGATGACTTCATCAAGGTGGTTGAGGAGGATAAGTTCTCGGCCTTCTTCGGCTGAACAGAATCCGCGGAGCTTTCACCACTCAAAGTTTCACGGGTGGGAACAGTGACAGGCAATTGACCTGGCATCTCCAGCAATTCCGGAATTGATTCATGACACGATTCCATACACAATTACGGCGTTCGGCGTCGTGCAGCTGCACGGGCCGTGCTACTCTGACGCCGCCCCGGCCAGGTTTCCTGGGGGCT
>CAZPLV010000078.1:6627-8181 GCA_964587295.1 uncultured bacterium | reverse complement strand
CTGCTGCTCAATGACCTGACGAGTGAGCCGTCCGCCCCCGAGGAATCCCGCCTGCTGCGCGGAGCAGGAAGTGCACTGGTGCTGCCGCTGCAGTCTGACGGCACTCTTCTGGGCGTGATTCTGCTGGCTCACGCAAATACGGAGCACTTCGCTGCATCCGGCATCCCGCTGCTGGAGCTCATGGCGGGCCAGGTCAGCTGGGGTGTGCGTAACGCCCGTGCTTACCTGCACTCCGAGGAGCTGGCCATTGCCGAGGAACGTGCCCGCATCGCCAGGGAGATCCATGATGGTGTCGCCCAGTCACTTGCCTTCACTGCGCTCAAGCTTGATCTGGTTGAGCGGCTCCGGAAGCGGGAACCTGAGAAGGCAGCGGTTGAGCTGGCACTGTCGCGCAGCACGATCCGCGAGATAATCAGGGAAGTGCGCCGCTCAATCTTCGCGCTCAGACCAGTGGACCTGGAGAACCATGGCTTCGCCGAGACAATCCGGCGTTACAGCCTTGACTTCGGACAGCAGAATGACGTGCGGGTGGAAGTGACGGTCGATTCCGTTGACCAGCTGACCCTGAAGTCCGAAACGATCATGTTCCGCATCTTCCAGGAGGCGATGAACAATGTGGCCAAGCACGCCCGTGCCAGCAACGTGAAAGTGCTGGTGGGAACCACCGAAGAGGGCAAGGTATTCGTTGAGGTTGAGGACGATGGCATCGGCTTCAACCAGGAAGCCGTCAGCGACCGGGTCAGCACGATGGGTGGGCTGGGGCTGCGGCAGATGCGTGAACGCGTCGCGGCACAGGGCGGGAATCTGTCGGCCGTGACTGCTCCGGGTCAGGGCACCCGCATCAGGGCTGAGCTGCCGGCATAAGGCTCCGGGTTGCCCAGGCAATTGCCCTGAACCCGTGAGTCTGGTAGAGTACTAAGGTTTGTAGGTCCCGCCTGAACTTTGTGGGGCCTGGACCCAGGAGAAGCTGATGAAGAAGGACATTCACCCGAAGATGGTGCCCTGCAAGATAATTTGCGAGGGCGAGGTCGTACTCGAAACCTACAGCACCAAGCCCGAGATCACCGTCGACGTGTGGTCCGGAAATCACCCGTTCTACACGGGTCAGCAGCGCTTCATTGACACGGAAGGCCGTGTCGAGAAGTTCCAGAAGCGCTTCGGCAGCAACTACCGCCGCAGCCGCTGAACCAGCTGATTGACACAGGACTGAAAACGGGGAAGGCTCCAGGAGCCTTCCCCGTTTCTGTGGTCAGGGCGCGGAAGTCAGCCGGCCAGTTCGGCAACCTGCCGCTTCGCGCGGGCAAGGATGGCGCCGATGCCCCGCAGCCTGAGCGGCGAGATCAGTTCCGCAAGTCCCAGCTGCAGATAGAAATCATTCGGTACAGCCAGTATTTCCTCTGTCCCGAGACCCTGCAGTCCTTCCTGCAGGATTCCGGCGAAGCCGCGGGTTGTCGGTGACTCCTCCGGTGCGTCAAACAGGAAAACAACCTTGCCGTCAGCATCGAGCTCACTGGCCAGAAAGAACGGCGTCTGGCATTCATGGACGCGCTCCAT
>CAZPLV010000078.1:0-6527 GCA_964587295.1 uncultured bacterium | reverse complement strand
CGTCCGCATGCAACCGTGCACGTACCTGGATCCAAAAGCGTCAGCAACCGAGCCCTGCTGACCGCGGCACTTGCTGACGGCGAATCACGTCTGCAGGGGCTGCTGGATGCTGATGACACCAGTGTGATGATTTCTGCCCTCCGCGAACTCGGCGTAGCCATTTCCTGGGACGGCCCTGACGCTTCAGTCAGCGGCCACGGCGGGACGTTCAGGAACAGTGCCGCGACCCTGGACGCCGGTCTGTCCGGCACCACGATGCGTTTTCTGCTGCCTGCGCTGGCAGCGGGCCAGGGAACTTATACCGTCACCGGTCAGGGCAGCCTGCTCAGGCGGCCAATCCAGGATCAGCTGGACACGCTGAGGCAACTCGGCGCCGACGTGCGCAGCGAGCCGGACAACGGCTGCCCACCCGTGCTGCTTGAGGCAAGCGGCCTGCGCGGAGGAGCCGTGAGCGTGAGCGGTGCGCTGTCGTCCCAGTACCTGTCCGGCCTGCTGCTGGCGGCTCCCCTGGCAGCTGCTGAGACAGTGATTACGGTCGAAGGTGAACTCCAATCCGGTCCGTTTGTGCGGGTGACGCTTGACGTTATGCGCAGTTTCGGCATTGAAGTCGCGCATTCCGGTCTGCATGAGTTCCGGATCAGCCCTGGCCGGTACCGGGCCCGGGATTTCCCGGTTGAGGGCGACGCGACCGCCGCCGGCAATTTCTGGGTGGCAGCTGCCGTGACCGGTGGAACCGTTACGGTCGCCAATGTCGGCAGCAGCTCCTCGCAGGGTGACCGCGCCCTGGCGGACGTGCTGGCGCAAATGGGCTGCAGGGTTACCTGGACCGGGAACAGCTGCACCGTCGAGGGACCACCTCCGGGTGAGTTGCGGGGTGGCAGTTTCGACCTGAACGGGATTCCGGACCAGGCACTGGCCCTGGCGGTCGCCGGACTGTTCACCACCACGCCGCTGGAGATAACCAACGTGTACAACATGCGCATCAAGGAGACTGACCGTATTGCGGCCCTTACCACCGAGCTGCGGCGCATGGGTGCCGAGGTCGATGAGGGCCCGGACTGGCTGCGGGTGCACCCGCAGAAGGCTTACAGGCCGGCGCAGATAAGGACTTACGATGACCACCGGATGGCAATGGCCTTCGCAGTGGCAGGCCTTGTTTTGCCGGGCATAACCATCCTGGATCCCGGCTGTGTTGCCAAGACCTACCCCGGTTACTGGCAGGACTTCGCTGCCCTGCAGGCAAGCGGCGAGGTGGCGGCGTGAATGCAACCGCGGCAAACGGGCCTGGCGTGATCACGATTGACGGACCGGCCGCCTCCGGCAAATCCAGCGTTGCACGGGAGGTTGCCAGGCGGCTGGGCATCCCGTTTGTCTCCAGCGGACTGCTCTACCGGGGTGCCGGCTGGGTCATGCTGCAGTCGGGCCAGACAGACGTTGACGAGGCTGAGGTGCTCGCTGAACTCGGGCGCCATGAGGTAAGCCTGGTCCCCGGGCTGCAGGGCAATCTGCTCATGATTGACGGCACCTCGAGATACGCGGAGCTGCACACTGATGAAATAGACCGCAACGTATCTAGAGTCGCCAGCTTCCCGCAGGTGCGTGAGTGGGTGAATGCCCAGATCCGTCAGCTGGACGGCAGTTTCGTAATCGAAGGACGGGACATGGGCACTGCCGTGTTCCCGCGCGCGGACCACAAGTTCTACCTTGACGCACCGGTGCGGCTGCGGGCCGAGCGGCGCCTGGGCGAACGGCAGTCCGACCTTGAGGCGCTGACGGAGCTGCTGGCCAGACGCGACCACCTGGACGCACGCCAGTTGAGGCCGGCCGAAGACGCACTGAGAATCGACACATCCGAACTTGATGTCGCCGGCGTGGCTGACGTGATAATCAGCCGCATACAGGAGCATTCATGACTGAACCTGGCGTCCCGTTAAGTCTGGAGGCCGCCGTCAGCGGACGTGTTCTGGTGACGAGTACGCATTACAAGCCTGCGGCCCACCCGCTGGCTCAGGAACTGGCTGACAGGCTGCTCGGCCGCGGTGTCAGGGTCACCCTTGATCTGGCCGGCACCCTGCCGCTGGACGCCATGGCACAGGAACTGAGCCTTGTCATCGCCGTCGGCGGGGACGGAACCATCCTGAACACCGCCCGCCGGCTGGTGGGCCTGGATGTGCCCGTGCTGGGGGTCAACCTGGGCAAACTCGGCTTCCTGGCCGACCACGCGGCGGACGACATCAGGGCCTGGCTCGACGGGGCGGCTTCAGACAGCTGGCGGGTACTGCCCCGCATGATGCTGCAGCTGCGACTGGACCGGGAACCGGGCACCGTGTATTACGGCCTGAATGACGTGATTGTCTCCCAGGGTGTCATGACCCGGCTGATCCGGCTGGACATGGCCGTCAACGGACTGCACGCCACGCAGTACCGCGCCGACGGGGTGGTGGTGAGTACGCCAACCGGCTCCACTGCCTACTCCCTTTCACTGGGCGGGCCCATCCTGAGCCAGGGCTTGCGTGCCCTGGTGATAACACCGATCGCGCCACACTCCCTGACCAACCGGCCTATCGTCCTTGACGCCTTTTCGGAACTGCAGTTCGAGGTTGCCAGCAGCAGCGATGAACTGGCACTCATTGTCGACGGTCAGGTGCGCATAGACATTGAACTCGGGGACCGCTTCCGGATTGCGCCTGCTCCGACCGATCTGCAGCTGGTCATCTCCGGCCGCCGCAACCAGTTTGACGTACTGCGTCAGAAACTTGACTGGGGAGCGCCGCCGGGCTTCAACCTGGAAGGCTGAATTTGCAGGTCCTGTTCCTATCGAACGGTCATGGCGAAGACCTGATCGGCAGCAGGCTGGCCCTGAAACTGCTGGCCGCCGCTCCGGACCTGACAGTCAGGGCCTTTCCCCTGGTCGGTGACGGAAGCACGTACCGCTTGGGAGGCATCACTGTGGCCGGTCCCGCCCGACAGCTGCCTTCAGGTGGCCTGACCATGCACAGCCCTTCCAACCTGCTTGCCGATTTGCGGGCCGGCCTGCTCACTGACCTCTTCAGGCAGCTGCAGCAGCTGAGGCAGGAGCAGCCGACGGCCGTGGTTGTGGTTGGCGACATCTGGGCGCTCGCTCTGTCGCTGCTGGTCAGGGTTCCCGCCAGGCGACGCTATGTGGTTCAGACGCTGGTATCCGAGCTGCTTAACGACGGTCAGCTGGTGTCACCAGCCAGGCTGTTCATGGAGAGGATAACCATCGCTGAACGCTGGCTGCTGCGGCGTTTCAGTGCAGCCGTCTGGCTCCGTGACAGCGAAACGGCTGCTGAGCTCCGTGCCCGCTCTGTGAATCAGGCGCGCTACGCCGGAAGTTTCCTGTTCAGTGAACAGCCCCGCCGCAGGGTCCTGCCGGGGAATCCGCTGGTTCTGCTGCTGCCCGGATCCCGCTCCTGGGCTGAGCAGTCCCTGGCGTTGCAGCTGCCGCTGGCGCTGTCCCTGCCCTGGGTCGATTTTGCAGTCAGCTGGGCCGGTTCAGGCTTGCCCGCGCTGCCGTCCGGCTGGCACATCAGCGCAGATGGCGCCGCACTGCTGAACGGCAGCGTCAGCGTGGAATTCCGTACTGGTGCATTTTCCGGGCTGCTCGAGCGTGCTGCGGCAGTGGTGGGCACCGCCGGAACCGCCATGGAACAGGCAGCTGCCAGTGGCGTACCGTGCCTGAGTTTTGTCATTCCCGGACGTCATACGGCAGCTTTCCTGCGCAACCAGGAGCGGCTGCTGCGCGGTGCGCTTTACGTTGCAGGTTCGTCTGACGCCGCAGAGCTCCGTCAGAAGCTGGTCCGGCTGCTCAGCGACGCAGAGCTGCAGCAGCAGGCGCGTGTGGCCGGCAGCAGGGTGTTGGGCGAGCCGGGCGGCCTTACCCGCATTGCTCATGTTCTGGCTTCCGAACTGTCAGGCGACTGAATGCAGATCCGGGCTTGCAGCCGTTCCGTCCACTCTGCCGGGAAAGGCTTCAGCGCTCAGCTCCAGCAAGCGGGAGATGCAGCGGTCATGCTTCTTCTGGTAGGCGCCGTCGCGGTAACTCTCATGGAACAGCCTGCGCGGGTCCGCACCCAGCTCGGGAAGCACTGACAACCGCAGCATTACCTGCCGGTCGTACAGACGGTCGATGAAATGCACGAACCTGAGGGCGTCGTTCTGGTTGCTGATGGTTCGAACGCCATACAGGTCGAGACTGCCGATGTGTTCGAGCAGATCGCCGTATGAAGCCGGATGCAGCTGCTGCAGCAGCAGGCTGAGTTCACTGGAACTGACCTCCAGGACCGGCTCCCTGCCGCCGGAGGCAGGCAATGGCTGCGTCGGCAGGGACGGGCTCACGCCGGACTGGCCGCGGACCCTGTAGTCGGGACCATCCAGACGCAGGCTCCTGAAGCGGGCGGCGATGCCCTGAATCTCACGCCTGAAATCCTCGGCATTGAAACGGCCCTCACCCTGCGCGCCCGCAGGCGTGTTGGAGGTGGTGACCACTCTGGTGCCCTGGGCAAACAGTGCTTCCAGCACTTTCTTGACAATGAGCGTGTTGCCGGGATCATCAAGCTCGAACTCATCAAGCAGCAGGAGCCTGAGCCCGCTGAAACCGTCCGTTGCAGCCCTGATGCCTTTCACACCGACGAAATGCACCAGCTCCTGAAACGACAGGTAAGCCTTTTCCGGCACTTCTGCAGCATGGTAGGTGGCAGCCAGCAAGTGGGTCTTGCCCACGCCGAAACCGCCGTCAAGGTAAAGCCCCCGACCTTCCTGCGGCTTCGCAGGCAGCAGGCCGAACAGTCCGCGCCGGCCCCTGGCGTCATTGAGTTCAGCAACCAGTTCCAGCAGCTCAGCCACGGCAAGGCGCTGACTCGGATGGGTCGGCCGGTAACCGTCGAAGTCGGCATGAAGGAAGCGGGGCGGTGGGCTGAACCGGGGGATTGCTGTCCGGTCAACCCGGGCCAGAAGGTCCCTGAGTCTCTCGGGGAGGTTCATCAACACGCCCGACAGCCTATCACCCGTTCCGGCGGCGAGGTGGTAGGCTGGCCTCAGCGATGCTGACGGGGAAGCCGGTGAGAGTCCGGCGCTGTCCCGCAACGGTGTGACCGTATGGTCGAGCCCGAGTACCGTCCGCAATCGACTGCAATGCCCGAAGGAGGCGTTCATGCAGCGTTTTGTTCAAGCCCTGTTCACAGCCCTTTTGTTCAGCATCTGTCCGGTTTTCGCCCAGTCAGCGCCAGTCACTGACTACACCGGGACCGAGGTCCGGCTGGCCCGGCCACCGGTCCGTGTGGTCAGCCTGCTGCCGAGCAGTACCGAAACGGTGATTGCCCTCGGCAGGGGCGGGTTGCTCGTCGGAATTGACGAAGACAGTCCGCAGCCGCCGGGTGCGGCACTGCCGAACCTGGGAAGTGCGTTCGCACCGAACATCGAACTCATCATTGAACTCGAGCCGGACCTGGTTCTGGCCGATCAGTTCAGCGGTGTGCATGAGCAGCTGAATGGGCTGGGAGTACCGACTTTTGCCGGCATGCCCGGCAGCGTCAGCGAGATGCTGGACTTCAACCTTTCACTCGGTCAGCTGCTTGGCAGTGAGCAAGAGGCCGCGGACCTCAACTCCAGCCTTGCCCGGGCACTGGAGGAACTCGGCAGGCGGACGGAAAACCTGGACGGACCTGCTGTTTATGTTGAGCTCGACCCGACCCCGTTCGCGGCCGGCCCGGGTTCATACGTCGACGACCTGCTCAGGGCAGTGGGTGCCAGTAACGTCGTGCCCGCGGAGCTCGGCGCCTGGCCGATGCTCTCCCCGGAGTTTGTGGTTGCCAGCGAGCCGGATGTGGTGCTGCTGCTGGACGCACCGTTCGGTGAGACCACTGAAAAGTTCCTCGCGCGCCCGGGATTCAACGGCATGACCGCTCTGGTCATCGAAGTCGATGCGGCGACCGGTGACCTGCTCAGCCGCGCCGGTCCCGGCATGATCGAGGCAGCCGAGTGGCTGTTCAGAGTGCTTTACGCGCCTGACGCCGAATGACCTGCAGCCGGCGTTCACCCGGCGTATCGAAGCGCTGTTTGACCCGTCCGGCCAGCTCGTAGTAATCAAGAAGCTTTTCGGTGGAGCTGCGCCAGCTCCACCGCTCCATGTCAGCCCGGGCCCGAACTGCCATCTGCTTGCGCAGCCCGTCACTTGCCAGCAGTTCACGGATCTTGTCCCGCATGTCGGCAGCGTTGTTCGGTTCAAACAGCAGGCCGGTGTCGCCATGACGGATGACGTCAGGTATGCCGCCGGCATTGGCTGCCACCACCGGTACGCCTGAAGCCATCGATTCCATCGCGACGAAACCGAGCGTCTCCGTGTCGGACGGGAACACGAACATGTCCGCACTCGCGTAGGCGGCTGCCAGGTCAGCACCGGCCAGATAGCCCGTGAAAACGGTGGGAGTGTCCCGGAAAAGTTTGCGCAGCTGGGCCTCCGCCGGACCGGAGCCCACGAAGGCGAGCCGGACTCCGGGCAGTTCACG